>JAJXWW010000070.1 GCA_021781415.1 Planctomycetota bacterium | reverse complement strand
CTTGCTCTTGCCGGTGAGGGTGATGGCGGTCGATCCCACCTTCGCCTGCGGGGTCAGTGTCAAAGCCAATTTGACCTCGTTTTGATTGGCGGGGATGTTTTTCAGCATCGCCGTGACGCCGGGAGGAAGCCCAGCGGCAGTGAGCGCGATCTCCGCCGTGAACCCGGGGGCGCGCGTGGCCGAGACAATCAACGTCGCCGGTTTGCCGGGTTGATACGAAGCTGCGTCGAACTTCGCCGTCAGCGCGAACGGCGGCCTCTCGGTAACGGCCAAAGCGAGAGTGGAGGTCAGCTCGTCGGGAGGATAGGGAAGATTGGCCAGTTCTTGACGGACGACAGCGCGGACATTGGCGAGTTTGATAGTCGTTTTACCGTTTATGGTCGCCTTGCCTTGAACCCGAAAGACGTGCGGGCCGATCGGCACGTCGGGGGCGACGTTCACGACGAGCGTTCCGATGGGTTGATTCGCTGCGGGCGCTTTGCCGGCCGCCACGGCGAGTTTACCCCCGATCCCCTTGGGGCCAAGCACTTCGATTTCAAAGGCTCCCTCGAAGTCGCGGCGCGGCGCGAGGATCGGCAGCGACAATTTGCCGCCCTGCTCGACGTTGAATCGATCCAGGGCCACGGTAAGATCGAAGCCGGGTTCAAAAGGTGTCACCGCGACGCGGTAGACCTCATCGGGTCCGCCCCACAGATGCAGATGTTCGACGCGCAGCGTGTAATCGCCATCGGCCGGCGGCGTGAAGTCCAGCCGCGCCGCTTTGTTCGGATCGCTGGCTTGCAATTGCCCGCCCTTGGCATCGTGCAGCGTGGCGTAGACTTCCGTGGGCGACCCGAATTCGTGCGCTTCGATCTCGATGATATGGCGAACCCCTTTCTTCAAGGCGAAGACAAAGTGATCGCTATCGCCCTTTTGCTCGAACCGCGCCGTGATCGCGCCGGGAACGGCGATACGATTGGCTTTTCCGTTGTCGTCGTTCGGCTCCTGTTCCAACGTCTCCGTCAGATCGCTTAGCGTCAGATGGACGGGCCAACCGTGAAGTCCCGTGGAACCTCGCGGTGCCAACGAGAGGAATTCGACCGAGGGATCGGCAGGCGTCGTCAGCTCGACGGGAGCGACTCCTTCGACATAAGGCCCGGCAAAGCGGACGCTGACCTTGCCGCCTCGCTTTGCTGCTAAGGGGAGGGTCGCGGTGGCACAAGGGAAGTCGCCGATGCGGAGCCGATAGTGAAAATCTTCGCCGCCCTGATACCGAACGTCGCGGACGGCCACGAGGTAATCGCCCGCGGCTTTGAAGGTATACGTCAAGCGCGCGTCGGTCTGGAGTCCGGGCGAATCGTTGCTGTAGCCCCCCTTCAATTCGCGTCCGGCGGCGTCGAGAAGCTGCAACTGGGGATCGAGTTGGCTACCCAAACGTCGTCCAAGTATCTCGAAGCTGAGGCGTTGACCGGCTGTCGCGTGAAACTTGAAATAATCGCTGGTCTCGGCGTCGGCCTTGCCGACGACGACACTCGGTAGCGGTACCGTCTGCGCTGTACTTGGCGTGTGATTCGTCGCCGATTCGAGGACTTGAGGCAAGTCGTCGATGCAGAACAGACGGAGATTCGACATGCCGCGCCGCGTGGCCAAACGAATCGCATGAAAGCCGATCGGAGCGTCCTTCGGCACTTCGAGGCGGACGACGAGTTTGCCGTTGTCCTTCCCATTGTTGCCGTCGGTGGGAATCGTCGTCTTGGCGGAAAAACTGATCCACACACCCGTTGGTTCGGCGAGGTTGCTTCCCGTCAGCGTCAGATCGAGCGTCGTGCCGCGCTGCATCCCAAGAGGAAAAGCCGACTTCAGGACCGGAGCTTGCGGATTGACGGGAGGCGGCTTCTGAGCCAGACTCTCGCCCAGGCACAGCGAAACCGAGAGGAGTACGGCAAGGAAACCTCGCCCCCGCGAATGATGGTTGGAACGGTTCATGTTGCGATCTCGTCGGCAGGTGGGAAGGTAGGTCGATTGTTATTGTACGATCCGCGCTCCGCGCGGCATCGGCGCGTTAGCGAAGGAACGGTTCCAGCCGTGCCATCGTTTGGGGTTGGCTCAGGGACGCCTTGCCGAAACCGAGAACCGCGCCGGCCTGGACGGCTTGAGCCTGGGCGTCGTCATAATTACTGACGAGCATAATGGGAACCGTGCGCAACTGCTCGTCCGCTTGGACGGCTCGAATGAAATCCAGCCCCGATGCTCCATCGGCGTCGAAGACGCGGTTGACCAAGATCAGTGCAAACCTCTCTTGTCTCACTTGGTCCAGCGCTTGACTCGTCGAATCGGCGGCGATCACCGTCGCGCCGAACTGGCCGCTCAGGAAGCGCGCTATCGCCGAATGATCCGCGAAACACTGACCGACGCTCAATACCCGCTTCGATTTCTCAGTAGATTCAGACACGCTATCGTCTCCTTGTTGTTCGCATTTTGATTATAACAAATTCATATGAAAGCATCTCCTAAAGCGTGGACTTCGTTGGCAAATTTTCTAGCCCTCAATCGAACCGTGGCCATCGTTCTGTTCGCCGTTCTGTGCTTCGGCCTGGGCGAAAACCTGTGGGAGCGGTTCATCCCGGTCTATCTGCAAGCGCGGAGCAAGCACGTTATCGAGGCGACGGCTACGCTTGGCGATCTGTCCGCCGAGACGCTGTGGGTTGTCGGAATCTACTCGTGCCTGCGCAATCTGTTCGAGGGACTTTGCTACATCGGCGGGGGACATTTGACGGCGCGTTTGGGCGATCGCGGTTCGCTGCTCCTGTTCGGACTCCTCACCGTCACGGGTTACATTCTCCTGCTGTCGTGGAGTCATCCGCTGGGCACGATCGTCGCGGCGTTACTCATCCTCGGGTGGGAGCCGCTGTCGGTGCCGGTGACGTTCACCGCGGTCGGCTCGACCGTCGGCCAGTCCGGTCGAGGCATGGCCTTCGCGCTGCAATCCATCCAGAAGCGATTGCCGAAAATCTTTGGCCCCCTCCTTGCCGGTTTCGTGCTGACGCAGGCGCAAAGGCTTTACGGCGAAGAGCAAGGAACGATGGACGGAATGAGGTGGTTGGTGAGCGTTTCGCTGGGCTTGGGGATTCTCTCGGTCCTCGTTCAATGGCGGTGGATGCCGCACCACCAAGCTCCGACTTCGACGCAGTCGGCGCGCGCGATCCTACGTCAAATGCCGCCGCTGTTGCGACGCCTCTTGGTGGCGGAGATCTTCAAACGCTGGTGCGACTGGTTGGTGCGCGATTTCATCGTCTTATACGTCTACTACGTTCGTGGGATCTCCTTGGAACAATTCGGTCTCTACATCGCGCTTCAACACACCGTTTCCCTGTTGACGTATCTACCCGTCGGTTCCCTTTCTCGCAACGTGGGAGTTCGACCGTTCATCGGCTTGACCTTTCTCTTTTTCGCTGCGTTTCCATTAACCTTGGACCTGTTACCGAGCGGGAATTGGTTGTTCGTTGCCTTCGTGGTACACGGATTGCGAGAGATCGGCGAACCGTCTCGCAAGGTGCTCATCACCTCGTTATTGCCGCCGGAAATCCGAGCGAAGGGGGTGGGGCTTTATTGGGGATTGCGCGCGTTCGCGATCTGCACGTCGTCGTTGGTGGGTGCCGCATTGTGGCTGTCGTTTGGTCCGCGCGTTTTATTGTATGTCGCCTTCGCCTTCGGCTGCATCGGCGCGGCATTGTTCTATCTCTTGTGCCGCACTCCTGCCGACATGAGGGGGGCGAAGAATAGCTTCGGTTAGCCGCGACCCGAAGGGGAGCGCGAAACTGTCGCGCGCTCCCCTCCGGGTCGCGGCTAACCCATACTTCGGGCCTGAGCCGTTACGCCACGACACATCGAATTTCCATCTCGTCGTCTTCGTCGTGCTTTATGACGCTCGGAACGGCATCGCCAAGTTTCGCTTCCGGATCGCAAATGAATACCACCAAGGTGCGACATTTGCGGTCGGTGCGATAGTATGCCGTATCTTCGACAACTTGATCCACGACGCATGGGCCTGCCCATTTCATCGTCAGCGCGATGCGTTCCGGCGCGAGCAAGAAGTCGGTGCGCGTGCCGGCGGCATAGCTCGGCGTGCGGCACTCCGGTCGAACGTCCTCGAAATACAACGGCAGTAGCGAGCGCAGGAGATCCTCAAGATCGTAGACATCGACGATGCGAAATGGCGGGCGAACGTCGTGTCTTGTCCGCAACTGCCGAACGGCGAGCGGCAGACGGCGCAACAGGTTTTCGAGGACGGCGAGCGCTGGGCGTTTCGTCGGTTTCTGGAGTTTGGTCCAAGGGAAGGCCGCGCCGCAGGTCGCACAATAGCGCGGCGCGGCACGAAGCCCCATCGGATGCAGTCCAGGTACGCGAATCGCGCCGGGTAGTTCGCGGCCGCAGGTTTCGCAGCGCTCGATGGTAGTAGCGCCGCAGCGGTCGCAGTGTGTGGCCGCACGTTCGGGGCAAGAACGCAGCCGGTCGGTGACGACGTGACCGTTACGGCAGACTTGCATCGTGTCTTCCAGCGAATCGGTTGCGCGCGGCATCTTCTCGATCTCCTTCCGTGCCGGGAGGCGGCGCGAGCGCGAAGCTAGTGCCGCCTCCCTTCGAACGCTCTATGGATTCGGCGGACCATTTGTCGCCGCCACCGGTGATCCTTGTCGCATCGACTCGAGCGCCTCGCGCGTCAGGCGCTCGCTAATCTCCGTGATGCCGCTGACTTCGTTGGCGTCCACCGGCCGAAACCCCGACTTCTCGGCCACCAACAAATTGAGCAACACTCCCAAAAGGCCCGTCACTCCCGCGCCGCCGCTCGCCTCTCCCTGGCCGCCGGACACGAACACGCGCTCCGGGACCAACGGCTGCTTGCTGTCGGTCAGCTGCTCCGTGACAATCGACAAAGCGTACAATCGCGGATCGCCAAAGGAGGCTATTTTGCGCATCAATACCGACGCCTCGGACAAACCGATTTGCATGACGCGCTGGGCCTCGCCGCGGCCGGAGAGGATCTTCTGTTGGCTCTCGGCCTGGGCGAGTACCACGGTTTGTTCGGCTTGACGCCGCGATTTGGCCAACTCGGCATCGGCATTGACCACGGTTTGCTCGGCCTGTTTGCGCGCGCGGGCCAGGTCCGCCTCGCCCTGACTCTCGGAGATCTGAATTTGCACGCGCGAATTGGTTAGCTGCGTCTGCATCGCCGCCTGCGCTTGCGCTTCGTTGAGCATGCGCAGCTTCTCGGCGGAGGCGCGTTGGCGTTCGTAGGTTTCCAACTGTTCGATGGATAATTGTCGAATCCGCAATTGTTCTAGCAGCGTTTCGATCTTGCCTCCGGCCTCGGCGGTGTCCGGTTTGCCGATCAACACATCGACGCACTCGATGTCGAACTCGCGGAATTTGCGTCGCAGTTCCTCGCGCGATTCGGCTTGTATGGCATCGCGCAGATGCAGTAACTCGAGCATCGTCTTTTTGTGGGCCACATCGCGGAAATAGGCGCTCAACATCGGATCGAGCGTCTGTGTGATGAGTTTCTTCACGTCGCCGAAACGCTGAATGACGCCGGGCGCTTTTTGATAGTCGATGTGGACGACGACCGAGAGGGGCAGCATCGGTTCGTAGGCGTCCTTGGTAATCAAGTTGATCGACCGCAGACTCTCGTCGTAGCGATGCGCTTCGGATCGTCCGGTGATCCAATGCAGGACGAAATTGGTGGTCGGCACCATAATCATCTGTCCGGCGTAGGTGTTGAACGGATATTTGCCCGGTCCCAGCGGCCGTTCCCAGACACCGCGTTCGCCCTCGGAGACGCGCTCGCCGTGGCGGAATCCCTCTCCCGATACGTCGCGCCCCACGCGGCCATAGTAGCTAACGACCACGCCGACATAGCCGATGGGAACGACCGTTTTCGGGGTCATCTCGACCGTGGCGAACCAGCGGTTGATGAAATAGGTTCCGTCGGTCAGCGGCACATACTGCCTACCTCGGCGTCCGCCGGCGCGGAGGAACGCTTCTGGATCTTGATAGTTATTGTGATAATTCGGATCGTTGTTGTCGTTTCCGACCGATGGCGCGATGATCTCGCCGGGAGTCAGGGATGGACCGTCGTGGACGGTGACGATGGCGATGGTGTCCACGTCGCGCTGCGCTTCGACATCGAGTGGCACGGGCGCTTCGGGAATCGGAGCGCCCACGACGCGCCCGCGCTTGGCGGCACGGGAGGACGGCTCCTCCGCCTCTTCGATCGCCTCAATCGCCTCGCGCACGCGCATCGAAGCACCGACGACCACGGGGCTGAATCCATCCACGCGCCGCAGCTCCTGTTGCCAACTCAGCAGCGTCTGAATCTCGCGCCCGCCGCCGAATGTGTTTAAGCGATAGACGGCGTCCTCGGTAATGACCACGAACAGTGCCGGATTGATGGCGTACACGCCTTCGCGCAGAATCGAACGCTGACGGCCGCGCTGGCCGCGCGCAATCGAGGCCTCCTCATCGGGCGAACCGAGAAAAGAGCGAGCGTCTTGGAAGTTGTTGCAATCGACCACGCGGGAAAGCGTCTGACTGGGCGGCAGCGGCTCGCCGTCGCGCGCATACACATAGCCGATCTTGCTCTGGGGAATGGTGACGAGCGGCAGTTTGTGGACCCGATACTGCCAGCGCCAAAGTCCGAAATGGATGCCGCCGCGCAACAGATCGGCTTGATAGCCAGCTTCCTCATTCAGCGCGATGATCCGTCCCTCTGGCACCGAACCGTTGCTCGACCACAATTTCTCGACCACGCCGACTTGTTGGTTGGGGATGTAGCGCAGCGTCAGCCACGCCGCCACGGCAACCACAGCGAGAAAAACACCCAGGTACACCAACGCATCGAGCGCGGCGTCTCCCGTATTCGGGGAGAGGATTCCGAACAACATGACAACACCTGTGGCGGATTCGCCACGCAAAGAGTGGGCTTCTTCGTCTCGAGAGAAAGACAAGAGTGCCCTTTCACACCGGCCCGGACAACACGTCCGGACTCGCCTACGAGGTTAGCTGACGGGCTGGGATGCGAAAGAATCCCGGTCCATGTGGACCTTAGCCCCGAGAAGTCGGCTCTCACCGACTCGTTGGTTCCCCCGTTCGCCCATCTCTCGATGCGCGATTCGGCTTGCACTGTAAACTTATTCTACTCTCGCCGGCACATCTTGCAAAAGAAAATAAATTCTCCTCGGCACTCTGTCCCTCATTTCGGTTTGTCTTGTCGTCAATGGCACATGAGTTGCTACAATTTGAAGGGGATGCGCATGAAAAGTGAGGAATTTCGTCATGTCCGAACGAAGCGAGGCGAACGACCTTCACCACCGCTTGGCGCGCGTCGTCGCCCAGGAAATCGCGCCGATGTTGCACCTCGACGACAACCGCATTGAAATCGTCGGAGTCGAGAATGGCATCGTACAAATCCGCTTGCACGGCGTCGGCGGTTGCTGTCCGAGTACCACGCAGGCCATTCTCATGGGGATCGAGGAAGAACTGCGCCGATGTGTGCCGGGGGTCGAGTACCTCGAACTGGTCGTTTGACGGCGACGACGCGATCCCGCCAGATAGGTCGGATACTCACGGTAAGGGGACATCGTGGAAAGTGAAGGCGATGGGGATCTCGATCAGGTTGGCGGGAGTGCGATAGCGGACGCGCCACGCTTCGGGTTTGCCGCGCGTCACGAGGGCGCGGTCGCGGAAATGGTAGCTGAGAACGGCGCGTTGCGAATGGGAAGACTCCACGACATAATTCGACGCGGCGATGCGCTTGGTTCCATCGGGCGATTCCAGTGTCATTTCATTGTTGACCACCCACGATTGGCTCGTATCCAGTTGTTTCATACCGGACGGGTATTCGAGTGCCAGTCGCACCGTCCATCGGTCGGGTAGAATTTTGACATCGAGGATACGGCAAGTGACATTCTCTTGTCGTGGATTGCGCTCTGGATCGTTGAGCTTGGAGTTGGCCAGTCGATCCAACCGGTTGAAGGTGAACGTCAACATCTTATTCGGTCCAATGGCGGATAACTCGCCTTGGAGCGAGCGCAACATTGTCGAGCTGCGCGGGAAGGCGGGCAGACGGAGATCGATGGCCAATGCGATTAAGCCGTCTACCGGAGCGAGCGTGTTGCCGTCGTCGGGAATCGAGTGGGTTTTATCGCGGTCGTCCGTCCAACGAAGTTTGCGCGGCCGCGTTTCCAGATACAAGGGCAACAATTCCGGATCCCAGGCCACCTCAAGGCCAAAGTGCGTGGAACCCTCGCCACCCTCCAGATCGCGCGAGGCGGTCACGTTCTTGACGCGCATCCGAAAGCGGCCATCGTAACAGCGGGGCGGCTCTCGATAGTTCTCGCCGCGCCGGTCGAGAACGATGCGTCCGCTACTGGGATAGAGACGAACGCGCGCTTTGCCAGCTGCCGCGAGCGCGTCCAATGCCGGCCAAAAAGGCGTCTGCTTCCAGTCCAGTTCGATCGTGTCTTCCGATGCTCCGCGCGCATCTTCCACGCGAATGCCCGTTTGCTTCACCAACTCCGCTAGCGCCCGTTGAAAAGGGATGCGGTTCGCTTGCAGCGACACCGTCTTCGCTTCGGGCATCGCTGCCGGTACGGCGGGCTTGTCCGGTTGAGGCGAGTCCGAAAGTCCCAGCGCGACGAACAGTAGCATTGTCGGGAGAACCACGGCGAGAAGGCGGTAGAGAGTGAGAGTCATGCGTATTTGCTCCGGTTCGTGTGGACCGCACTGCTTCGATGATAAAGCCAACGATTCTCTGCCGCAAGGAGAAGCGGAGCCCTCGGCCTGGAAGCGGCCGTTTGCCACGCTGCCGCCACGGGGGACATCGACGGCCTCGCTCATTACGATCGCGCTCGGCTGCGCCTCGAACGGTGAACCATCCACCGCGAAATTCTCCCGCTTCCCGTCTCGAAGGCGGAAAGTGTCCCATACTTGGGAGAGGGCATCGGGGATAGTCCGCCGATTTCTGTGCGCCGCCCGGTCGAAAGCGCACCGTAGCATTCAGGAGGGCCAGCCGGATGGCGCAGCCGAACGATACCGCCGTGGACGACGCTCCGCTGGGCGGGCCCGACTGGGGTGAGGATCTCTTCGATAACAGCCAAGAGTTCGCGGATAATCCAGAACCGCGTTGCCCCTGCGTTCTCGTCCTCGATACCTCGCAGTCGATGAACGGCGAACCCCTCGCCGCTCTCCATCGAGGTTTGCACGTTTTTCGCGACGAATTGCAGGCCATGCCCCTGGCGCGGATGCGCGTCGAAGTAGCCATCGTCTCGTTCGGGACTGAAGTGCGCGTCGTACAGGAATTCGTAACCGTCGATCGCTTTCAACCTCCCGCGCTTGAGGCGGAGGGCGAGACGCCGCTCTGCACCGCCCTCGTCCGCGCCCTCGATCTCGTCGAAAAACGCAAGGAGCGCTATCGAGCCAACGGCGTGCCCTATTTCCGCCCTTGGGTGATCCTTATTACCGATGGCATGCCGCAGGGCGATTCTCTGGATACGACGCGGCAAGCCGTGCAACGCATTCGAGCGGCGGAATCGTCCGGCAAGGCGGCCTTTTTCGCCGTCGGCGTTGAGGGAGCGAATCGAAAGCTATTGGCGCGGATTTCCGTGCGCCCGCCTCTTTGGCTGCCCGAATTGCGCTTCGTCGACTTGTTTGCGTGGCTATCGGCAAGTACGGCCCGCGCCGCCACGAACTGCATCGCGGACGCCGTGGAAGCGCCGCCGTCCGAATGGAATGCCAACCGTTTGGGATGATTTCCGCTTAGGAGTATCGCCAATGGAGTCAAAGCACGCTTGCCCCGAATGTCATCTCGTCTTTGAGGCACCGCCATCGAATGACGGCGCGATGACCTGCCCGCTGTGCAACTGCAATTTCGCGCTCCATCCCACGGCTCAACCCATTCCGGTCGATCTCGCTCCGCGTGCCGACGCCTCGGGGCGGCAAGTGTTGCGCGGCGTCGCCACGATGGCCGTTCTCGCCCTCCTCATCGGCGGGATGCTCTATGCCTATCATCTCATCGATAACCTCGGTCGCAAGCCGGTGACTACTCCCATAGCGCCTCAGACCCACCCTCCAGCCATCGCCGATGCGTCTCCCCTCACCGTGGAGACTTTTCCAGCATCGCCGCCGGTCGCAATTGTTCCGCGGTCGAATGCCCCCACGCCCCGCCGCGAGCGACAACCCATCGTCGCCCCGGCGGAATCGCAACCGCCGCTGTCGTTCGCGGAGCGCGTCAATCGCGCCATCGACAATGGCCTCGCCGCCTTGCGTTCGGGGCATAAAAACTATAATGAGAATCTGCGTTATCTTCCTTTGCTCGGACTTACTTTGTTGGAATGCGGCGTACCCCGCGACGATCCCTTGATGCGAAGCATCGTCGCCTCAACGCGGGCGCGCGAGCGCACTTGCTTTCAGACCTACGATCTGACCTTGGCCATTCTGCTGCTCGATCGCTTCGGCGATTCGCGGGATCGTAAGCTCATCCGCGCGCTCGGACAGCGCTTGGTGGATGGGCAACTCGAATGCGGCGCGTGGACCTATTCGTGCATCATCAACGAGAGACGTTTTCGTCCCGATTATGGTCCGTCGGGCATTCCCTCCATTCCGCCCCTCCCTTCGTTACCTTCCCGATCATCTCCGCGCGCCCCACCCGGTCGCCCCGGTCGCCCCGGTCGTCCGGGGCTCCCCGGAATCCCCGGGCTTACCACGAGTTCTGGGCGATTACGTATCTCGTATCGAGGTGACAACTCGAACACGCAGTTCGCCATCTTGGGTTTGTGGGTGGCCCAGCGACACGGTTTGCAGGCGCGGACGGCGCTATTGGCGACAGAGCAGTATTTCCGCGAAACGCAACACGAAGATGGCAGCTGGTCCTACCATCCGGCGACGAACACTTGGCGCGATTCCATGACTTGCGCGGGGTTGATGAGCTTGGCCATGCGTCACGGTCTCACCGGCGGCATCCGCGCGGATCAGCGCACGAACGTCCACGATGCCGCCGTCGTGCGAGGACTGCAATTCCTCGCACAATCGCTCGACAATGTTGCGTGTGCCGACAACCGAATCTTGAACGTGGATGCGCGGGAGCCTTTTTACTTCCTGTGGTCGCTCGAACGAATGGCCGTCATTTACGATCTGAAAACGATTGGAAATCGAGAATGGTATCCGTGGGCGGCGGAGATGCTCGTCGAGACACAACGGCGAGACGGCTTATGGAACAATGCGATCGATACTTGCTTCGCGCTCTTGATCCTCAAGCGCAGCAATTTCGCACAGGATCTGCAACTCGCCGTGCAACAACCGCCCGCGCGGCCCAAGGGCGGCTCGATGGGACCAACGATTATCCAAGGGCGAGATGCCATTGAGGGATTAACGACCAAGCCCTCGCCATCGCCCGCGCTGCCGAGTACGACCGGCGCGACCGCGCCTTCTACCAAGCTCGGCCCGTCCATCACGCGGACTCCCGAAAAGAAGTGAGACCGGCGTTTCGGTCGTTCCAGTCCTGGGTGGAGAGAGAGCGATGCGCGTTCGCCTCGAATCGAGCCGTCAAGAAATCACCTTGAAAGGTCCGTTGTTGGGGCGAGGCGGCGAGGCTTCCATCTACGCGGTTCCGGGCCGATCGTACTTGGCCGCGAAAATCTATCACAATCCCTCGGACGAACACGCCGGCAAACTCGCCGCCATGCTCGCCGCCCCTCCCGTTTCCGCGCCGAGCGCCGGCCAACACGTCGCACTCGCCTGGCCGATGAGCCGCCTGCTCGAACTCGGCGGTGAAGACCGCGTCATCGGCTATCTGATGCCGCGCATCGACAAGGCCCATCTTCTGTGGGAGATTTACAATCCGGGCGTGCGCCGCGAGATAGGTCCGCACCTTCATTTCGGCTCGCTGCTTCGGACGGCGCGCAATCTCGCGGCCCTCGTCAACACCTTGCACGAATGCGGCTATGTCCTCGGCGATTTGAACGAATCGAACGTGTTGGTCTCTCCACAAGGGCAAGTCTCGTTAATCGACGTGGATTCTTTTCAGACGCCGGCGCACGATCGGCTCTACCGATGCCGAGTGGGAAGGCCGGAGTATACACCTCCCGAACTGCAAGGTGTCGCCTTTGCCGAGGTGGACCGTCTGCCGCAGCACGACGCCTTCGCTCTCGCCGCGCTGATCTTTCAGTTGCTCATGCAAGGCATCCATCCTTTCGCCGGCGTCTCTTCCGCCGGTGGTGAATCCGATTCCATCGCGGCCCGCATCGCCGCCGGACATTGGCCGTATGCCTGGACGCGCATGACTTCGATACGACCGAGCCCCCACGCGCCGCCGTGGCATGTGTTGCCTCCCTCGGCGCAAGAGCTATTCCGTCGCTGTTTCGAGGACGCGCACTCCGAGCCGGATCTCCGACCGACCGCGGCACAATGGCAGCACGGCTTGGAAGAGGCGGAACACGAGATGAGGGTCTGTCCCAGCGATGCCTCGCACGTCTATCATCGCCGACTCGATCGTTGCCCTTGGTGTGCGCTTTCGTCGGCTGTCCGTCCCGTGTCAACCGCCGTCCGAGGCCCGCTTGCGGAAAATCGACGGCCGACAGATGAGGTGCGAAAGATAAAAGTCGTGGACGATCCATTGCCCCCCCGTCGTCAATCGGAGCCGGCGTCCGAGCCTCCACCGCCGGGCGGAGCCGAGCTGGTGCTGCGGGCGATCGGCATGGCCACGGAAGGGAGTACCTGGATGGTGTGGGTGGGGGTGGCGCTCGTCGGCGCGGTGGCGGGCATCGTGTATGCCCTCCATCACGCGCTCTCAAATAGGTCTTTCTCGCTCTGACCTCTCGTTTGGCCCAATTGAATCGATGTTTGGGACGAAAGCGAATAAGATGCGCAACGCATCGAGTCGCTCGCAACCGACAAAGTCTACCACCGCACGGTCCTTTTTTGTCGGCAAGAATCGCTACCGCGCCTTGACCTCTGCTTACTGTCCTCTATGATGCCTTGGTTGACCCTCTCCGCGTGACGTCCGGCAACAGGGACGGTGGCAGGCGCGTCCGATTTACCTTTTTTACTGTAAGAGGTGTGATGCCATGGCGCAAGCGACGATGAAGCGTTCGGCTACCCCGGCCATTCGCCAAACGAAACTACTCATCAACGGTGAGTGGCTCGATCCGGTCGAGGGAGGATCCTTCGAGACGTACAATCCGGCGACGGGCCAGGTACTCGCCAAGGTGGCGGCGGCTTCGGCCAAAGACGTGGACAAAGCGGTCAAAGCGGCGCGGCGAGCGCTCGAATCCGGTCCTTGGGGCCGCATGGATGCCGCCGAGCGCGGCCGATTGATGTTCAAACTTGCCGATCTCGTCGAACGTGAAAGCGACGAGTTGGCCAAGATGGAATCGCTCAACTGCGGCAAAACAATCAACGATTCATTGGCCGACATGCAAGGCGTCGTCAACACCTTGCGCTACTATGCCGGGTGGGCCGACAAGATCGAGGGGCGAACCGTGCCGGTGCGCGGCAACTTCTTGTCGTATACGCTGCGGCAGCCGGTGGGCGTGATCGGTCAGATCATTCCCTGGAACTTCCCGCTGTTGATGTTGGCGTGGAAGTGGGGTCCGGCTCTGGCCTGCGGTAACACGGTGGTGATGAAACCCGCCGAGCAAACGCCGTTGACCGCGCTGCGCATGGGCGAGTTGGCGATGGAAGCCGGCTTCCCCGCCGGTGTCGTCAACCTCCTCAACGGCATGGGCGAAACCACCGGAGCGGCGCTCGTTTCTCATCCCGATGTGGACAAAATCGCCTTCACGGGCCACGTCGATACGGCCAAGATCATCCAGAAGGCGGCGGCGGATACGCTCAAGCGCGTCACCTTCGAGTTGGGCGGCAAATCGCCGAACGTCGTGTTCGCCGATTGCGACATGGACGAAGCCGTTGCCGGCGCGTTCCACGCCATCTACTTCCACGGTGGACAATGCTGCACCGCCGGCAGCCGTCTGTTCGTCGAGAACAAGATCCATCAAGAGTTCGTCGAACGTCTGGCCGAGAAAGCCAAGGAACGCAAGATCGGCGATCCGCTCGATCCCATGACCGAGCAAGGTCCGCAGGTGTCGAAAGAGCAGATGGACAAAATCCTCGGCTACTGCGAACTGGGTCAGAAGCAGGGCGCGACATTGATGACTGGCGGTCAGCGTCACGGCGACAAGGGCTTCTTCGTCGAGCCGACCATCTTCGACAACGTCAAGGACGACATGGCCATCGCCAAGGATGAAATCTTTGGCCCGGTCGTCAGCGTGCTGCCGTTCCAGCGCGTCGAGGAAGTGATCGAACGTGCCAACCGCACCTTCTACGGTTTGGCCGCCGCCGTGTGGACGCAAGACATCGATAAGGCCCACCGTTTTGCCCGCGAGGTCAAGGCCGGTACGGTCTGGGTCAACTGCTATCACATCGTCGATACGACGACGCCGTTCGGCGGCTTCAAAATGTCCGGCCAAGGCCGCGAGAACGGCGAAGCGGCGCTGGAGCATTACACCGAATCGAAGACCGTCACGGTCAAGTTGAAGTAAGCGAACGACGGAGCCGGAAGCGTGAGCGACGGTTTGCCCACACCGTCGCTCACGCTTCCGGCTCCGACATTTTGTCCGGTAACTCGAAGACGAAAAAGACAAATCCAGCCTTGCATTGCACCCATCCCTCCGTCTGTGTATCGCTCGCTCCCCCGCTGCAACGCTCCCTTTTCCTACTACTCGACGAGGTCGCCGTCATCGTCGCCGAGCGAGTCCAACGCGCCACCGCGCTGAGGATTTTTCGTGGAGCCTCAACTTGGCGCAAGCTCACGAATCATCTGCTTTGCCCAGGATTAACATGGGAAGTAGCGCCCGCTAGACCCTAACTTGTCATCTCTATCTATTTTACCATCAATGAGTTACGACTATCGCCATTTCTCACCCTTTTCGGCTTGGCATGTCGATGTACTCAACGTATAATTTCAGTGGATCTGAGCCCCGGGTAGGTCCGGGTAGTAGGATCCCCCAGGGCTCCCGCAAGGGAGCCCCATTTTGTTTCTCACAATTTCACGATCCCCTGTGCGTCCGTTCTCGATGCATGCTTGCACAAAACCGGATCGAGCCTTTTGAAGTAAGCGTTTCCTCCATGCCGCTTCATGTAACTTGAAGGCTCAATGCTCTGCTTCAGAAGAAATGCGGCGCAGTCCGCTGCTTGGATCAAATACGAGTGCTTGGAGTCGCGGACGACTGGATCTTCGATAAGCGCCCGAACCGGCACGTTTTGATACACAAACGAACCGGACTCGTGATGAATTTTCAGACGATTTCTCGATCGCATGGATTCAAGAAACCGCTTCAGTTTCTGCCCATCCGTGGCATCCGGAAAGATGATGCCGCGTTCGTCCGCGTTTTTCGGGCCGGGAAAGTTCTGATACCGAATTGTGTTCTCAAACCGCTGGAAGAGAGAATACCACGCCCATCGGAAAACCTCATCTTTCGTTGGAACCTTGCCTGTTCGCTTATCGACAACCACGTTGAGAATGCTTACGTCCGCCAGCTTTGCGATCTCGTCGGCAAAGTTCCGGATGATGGCCAGTCGCTCATGCTTCGCGAGTCGCTGTAGCGAACTGGCGATCTTCGATGGCTTCGAGATCATATCGGCGGCGTGCAATTCATCCTCTAGAAAAACCTTATAGCGCCCCTTCAGCCAATGCCGAAAGCTCAGCAGTTGTCTCATCGTATCCTGCCAGCGAAGCTCATGCACCACGATACCCGACAGACAAAACAAAGCGGACGGTGAACCCTCCGAGGGTAGGCCGCAATCCCCGCTCTCATCGACATACATCAGATACATGACGTCGGTCCTCTTACGCTTTGGCGGCCGCAGCCGTCTTCCGCTCGCGCTTCTGCTGTGCCTCGGCCCTTGCGTCGCGCTGGCCCTCCTGGTACGCCTGCAACTTCTCCAGCGCCTGAAACAGCGGTGTGAGGTCGAATAAGTTCGTGGTGCCGACGCGCTTCTCGCGCTTCAGATAGCCCTTGCGTTCCAGCGAACGGGCATGGTTGCGGGCCGAGGTGTCGGTGATACCCATGCGGCGAGCCAGCGTCTTGAAGCCGGAATCGCGGGCATAAGCGGGTGCTGCCCCATCTCCACCGGCTTTTCAGAGGGATGTCCGGCCAAGGCCGTGAGAACGGCGAAGCGGCGCTGGAGCATTACACCGAATCGAAGACCGTCACGGTCAAGTTGAAGTAAGCGAACGACGGAGCCGGAAGCGTGAGCGACGGTTTGCCCACACCGTCGCTCACGCTTCCGGCTCCGACATTTTGTCCGGGCAAGACTCGCAGCTCACCCCACGAACTCGACGGCTGGTTCTCCCGCTCCGATTTCGCCGATGACGAATGTCGGTACGCGGTCTTCTTGCAGTTGGCGTTGGATGCTCTCGGCATAGTAGCGGCCGGCGATGACGACGAAGCCGATGCCCATGTTGAAGACGCGGTACATCTCGGCCTCGTCGATGTTGCCGAGACGCTGCAACCAAGCGAACACCGGCGGGATCGGCCAACTGCCTTTGCGGATGAAGGCGCGGCGACCGGGCGGCAGCACGCGCGGGACGTTGCCCTCCAAGCCTTCGCCGGTGATGTGAGCGAGGCCGCGCACCACCCGGCGCTTGACCGGATAGTGCCGCAGGATGTTCTTGATCGGACGGGCATAGAGGCGCGTCGGCTCCAACAACTCCTCGCCGACAGTTCGCCCCAATTCGGATACGAATTGATTGATTTGTAGTCCGGCACGGTCGAACACCACCTTCCGCGCCAGCGAGTAGCCGTTCGAGTGCAGGCCGGTAGCGGCCAAGCCGAGGATCACGTCGCCGACTTGGATGCCGCGTCCGTTGACGATGTGTTCTCGTTCGACGACACCGACGCAGAACCCGGCCATGTCGTAATCGCCGGGTTGATAGAAGTCGGGCAGAATCGCCGTCTCGCCGCCCACGAGCGCGCAATCGGCTTCCATGCAGCCGTCGCTGATGCCCTTGATGAGATCGCGCGTCAGGGCCGGATCGTCTTTGGGCATGGCGATGTAATCGAGAAACAGCAGCGGTTCGCCGCCGGTGCAGAGGCAATCGTTCACCGACATGGCGACGAGATCGATGCCGACGGTATCGTGTTTCGCGGCCAATGAAGCAACTTTGAGTTTGCTGCCGACGCCGTCGGTCGAGGAGACGAGGACGGGATGGCGATAATTGCGGGCAAACAAGCGCGTGTTGTAATCGAGGCTGAATAGACTGGCGAAGCCGCCGAAACCGTCGAGAACGCGCGGCGTGTGCGTGCGGCGCAGATAGGGAACCATGCCGGCCAAGGTCTGCTCGTACATTTCGAGATCCAGACCGGCGGACTTGTAGCTCAAGGGTGCTTGCCGTTCGTCGGGTCGTTTTTCCATAGGGGCATGATAGATCGGCTATCGGCTATCGGCTATCTTATCGGCTCTCGTCTATCGGCTGGGGTGGGGAAGAGAGCAAAATCCGTGCCGTGCGGGGCGCTTTGATGGAGAACTCAGGGGGTCGAGCGCGTCCGGTTGGGAGGGATGCCGGGCGTTCTATTTCGCGCGGAAAAGGAAAGTCGAACCTATCGGCCGATTGTGCGTGTCTACTTGAAGATTTTCGTGTCCTTTTTTTAGGGAGATTGAAACGGCGGGGGCTTGTCTTGCGTAGAATAGTTTATAGACAGGAAGATCGTTCCTCGATCGCCGTTCCTGCCTTTTGGGCCGGACTCTCCTTCGGCGAAAGCCCACCGAGCGGAGAAATCGGCACATCGCCCTCTTGGAAGCCGGGCCGAGATTCATACTATAGAGAAATCGTTTCCTGCCGGTGAGGTACCATCGAGAACGGCGACGCAATTTCGGCCGATCCGCGATGGGGGAGTGCAACGCGATTTCCTGCTCCATCGGAGACACGGGATCATCGTTCGACGGCTGCCAAATGTTACTCATCCCCTCTCATTCCGGGAAGGAACGGGATGGCCTCAATAGGATAGAGCCATGGTATTGCGACGGACAACAGCAAAGCGAGCGGACAAGCACCGGGTTTCCGAAGCCGTGAAGCCATCGCCGGAAGTGCGCGCCGCGCCGCCCGAACCGGAAACAAGACGCCGCGAAACCCCTTGGAGCGACTTGCCCGAAGAAGCCCTCGTCTCGGACGATACCGAAGAGTCGGAGGAGGAAGACGGGGCAGCCGCTTCAGCCGAAGTCGAAGGCGAGGACTCGCACGCTCCCGACGACGCGCTCGGTCTCTACCTTCGGCAGATGGGTGCCATCCCCCTGCTCAACCGCGAACAAGAAGTGGCTTTGGCCAAGCGTTTGGAACTGAAGCGACGCCGCTATCGCCATGCCGCCATGCTCAACTGGCGCACCCTGGCGAATATCGTGGACACGTTCGATCGCGTGCGCGCCGGTCAGCTGGCTCTCGATCCGACCATTGATGTCGTCACCACGCTCGGACTCAGCCGCGAACGCATTTTGCAGCGCATGCCGCACAACTTGGCCACGCTGCATAAGCTGATCGCGGCCGCCGACGCCGACTTCCGCCAGTTGCGCGGCGGGTCGTCGTCCGGCAACCATCGCCTGCGTCGGCAATTCTGGCGACGATTGCGGAAGGCCATGCGATTGGCCGAGGAAATGTCGCCCCGCATCGACCTGCTCGATCGGTGGGTGGACGAGCTACGCGCTCTGTCGCGGCAGATGATTCAGCTGGAACGGCAAAAGGACGCGGGCGACCGCTCGACCTCCGACCGCGAACGGCGCACCAAAGCCGCCAAGCAGCTGCGCGATGTCATGCTCGAAGCGCGTTCCAACTCCGAGGATTTGGCCAAACTGGTTCGCGTCCTCGAACATCGTCGCATCGAATATCAGAAGGCGCGGCGCGAGTTGGCCGAGGGCAATTTGCGCCTCGTGGTGTCCATCGCCAAGCGCTACCGAAGCCGCGGCTTGCCCTTCTCGGATCTGATTCAGGAAGGCAATCGCGGACTGATGCGGGCCGTCGACAAATACGAGCATCGCCTCGGTTTCAAGTTCGGCACCTACGCGACGTGGTGGATTCGTCAGGGCATCACCCGCGCTTTGGCCGATCACGCTCGCACCATCCGTGTGCCGTGCCATCAAGTCGGCACGCTCGCGGCGGTGGAGCGCGTGCGCGGCGAACTCTCGGTGCAACAGGGACGAGAACCGACCGTCGAAGAGATTGCCGCCGTTCTCGGCGTCACCGCCGAGGAGACGCAATCGCTGCGCATCGTCTCGCGCCATCCCGTCAGCCTGCACGAACCGCTCGGCGGCGAGGGCGAACGGGCGCTCGAAGATTTTCTCGACGATCCGGACGCGATCAATCCCGGCCAGCAGGTCGATCAACACCTGTTGCGCGAACGGATTTCGGAAGTGCTGCGCTCGCTGACGCCGCGCGAGCGCGAAGTGATCGAATTGCGTTTCGGCCTCCGCGACGGCCAGCCGCGAACGCTCGAAGAGGTGGCCCGCGCCTATGGCATCACCCGCGAACGCATTCGTCAGATTGAAGCGCGCGGCTTGCTCAAACTGCGTCAACCCCTGCGCAGCCAGCGCCTCGCCGAGTTCGCCGAGGCCGAGTAATCTCTCTCTTCCCCCGCCCGCGGCGCGAGCAACATTCATGCGCCTGCCGTTTGCGCCGCGGGCCGGTTCGATGCGCTAATTCTTAAACAATCGCCAAAACAGTACGATTCCGATGACGCCGATGATCGCGTCGGCACCCCAAACGAGGGGGATCATATTATAGCGGCCTTCCTTCGCCATGCCCGTGCCACACAACATGAGTGGATAATAGAGAAATACGATCGGCAAAAAGCAGGTGATGAACGCACTGAGATAATCGCTCCGACTGAACCAGATGCCGACGGGACAGCCTGCCAGGATAAAAAACAAACAGCCCATGCTCAGGGCGGGACGCATTTGCAATTCGACGTTCAAGGCGACGATTTCCTGTTCGTGCTGAGTAATCTGTTCGTTGAACAGTTTTAACTTCAAGGGCAAATCGTCGGGCACGCCGATGAGAAACGAGTTGGAAGTGGCCAACGATACCCTCTTCTGAAGCTCGGTGATCTTCCTGCCCAGTTCCACGCGCCGGTCGAGAATCTCCTGCCAGGTGAGGTCGCGCGGCCGGCGCTGGGTTTGCTTGCCGAAATCCCTCGGCAATTCGACGGGAAGCGTTCGATCTTCAAACAGACCGCTCGCTTCATTTTCGCCCCAGACAAAACAGTGCTTCGTCTGAATCTCAATCAGCCCCTTGTTGGGCAAGACTTGGAGTTTGGCCTCGCGCGCATGGGCCACCCAGTCGATGGAGCCATCGGCGCTCTTGCGTTTGAAGACCGGCTCCAACAAGGTTTTGCCTTTCACCCCCTTGACGAAAATCTGATACGGGAACGAAGAGTATCGGATTTCCTGATGTTTGCGCAGAAGGGAATACAATAACTCTTCGGCATCGTTAAACACCATGGCGCGCAATAAGTGATGGGTGTAGGGTATAATGCGATAGTATAATCCCATGGTGGCGAGACTCATGGCCAATCCGAGGAGCAGGCCGGGACGGACCACCGTGAGGGCGTTGATGCCCGCCGACTTGATGGCCAGGATTTCGTTGTCGGATGCCAAACGGCCGTAGACGACACAGGTGGCGAACAGCGTGGTGGCAGGGATGGTGTACGGCAGCGTACTCGGGACCAATAGGGGTATGGCGGCGAGAATCTGCGTTGGCCCTAGCCCCTGCTGCGATGCTTCGGCGATGATCCCGGCCATAAGCAGGATGCCGGTGATACCCACCAAGGACAAAAGGAACACCTTGGTGAGTTCCCACAAGATCATCCGTTGCAGAATCGAGCCAAACACGTCCACCTCCACTTGGAAGACGACAAGGTGACACGGGGACAATCGGAATTAATCCTAAAATCGGCAAAGTCAAACCGGAACCTTGACTCGATTCCCGCTATTCCGACGCGGAGTCCTCATCGATCGCATCCTGTCGCCCCGTCATCCTCGCGATCCCCCAAACACTCTCTTGATCGGCTCCACCACGGGAGGAAGGATTTCTTTCTCGAAGCGAGGCGAGGCGATCTTGCCGCGCAACTTGATTTTGAACAGTTGATCGCTGACGGCTTGCGAAAAATCGCTGACGGGCTGAGGCAGCAATTGAGGCATGCGTCCCCAGTCGGCGCTGAAATCGAGGTTAAGATTGCTGCCGTCGAGATTGAGGGTTCCCAAGCCGCGCAGGCTGATGGCGTTGCCGTACAGGTCGAGGGCGTGGATGCGCATTTGCGGTCCTTCGATGCCGAAGATCATCCGCGCTTGCTCGAAGGCCGTGCGATCCGGCAAACGCAGACCGAAGGCTTTGAGCAGGTCGAGCAGGACGGGCAAACGATAGAGTTTGCCGCGCGCCACCTCGACGCGTCCGTTGCCGCGTAGCCCGCTCAGGTCGGTACCCTCTCCGGTCAGATGAAGCGAGGCACGAGCCGGACCCTGGATCTGAGCGTCGGGGCCAAGTCGATTGTGTTTGCCGAACTGTTCCAATTGAACGTGCAACGCGTCGAGCTTTACCTCGTAGCGCATCGGCGAACGAAAGGAAAAGCGCGCCTCGCCGCCGAGAACGCCGCCGAACAGATCGGCCTTCAGATCGTAGAGCGAAAGAACGTCCGGCGTTTCGGGGGCGACGACGATGCGTCCTTGCAATTTGGTGAAGGGTTGACCGAGAATCCGCGCTCGTTCGAGTACAGCGCGCCCTTCGACGCCTTCCAACTGCCGACCGTTGTAGTAGCCATTGCACCAGATTTCGCCGTCCACATCGTCGATCTCGATGCCGGCTTGGAACTGTTGCTTGCGCAGCGTCGCGCCGCCTTCCCACCAAATCCTCATCGGTTCGCCCGGTACTCCTGGCGCGTCCACGGTTATTCGGCGCGCGAGGGCTTGAAGCGGCCCGCGAATCTGCAACGATTCTAGCCCGTGACGCAGGATGGGATGCAAGGCGAGGAGAAAGTCCTTATCGATCGACAGTTCGTCGCCGCGAATGTCGTCGAACCAGCCCGTGAACCCTCCGGTCGGTTTGAGATCGACAATGGCGCTTTTTAATCCCAAGCGGCTGGTTCCGTGTTTCGCGCTCATGTCCTTGATGAAGACACGGCCTTGCGTGTAGCGAACGCCCGCGCTGACGTCGGACAAGGTGTAGCGGAAGAAGTCCGGCTGCATGGAACACCCGCGAACATCGACGGTGACATCGATGTCTTGGGGTTGATCGGGGCGATCGACGACGAACGACTCGAAACTGAGTCGGCCTCGCAGTGCCAGCATGGCCCAGGCGTTGCGCAGAGCGGCGCGCCCCGGTAGTTCGGGCGGCGAGACGGCTTTTTCGAATTCCGAATCGAGGAGAATGTCTTTGCCCCGAATCGAGATTTCCACGCATTCGCGCTGAGGGCGGCTGTCCGCCAGTTCCGGCGAACCGAGGCGGACGACGGACGCCATGCGCTTCCCCGGAGCCAATCGAGCGCGGAAGCGAGCGGCCGCGGCGCGCACTTCGCTCGCGTCTTCTCGAAACGAACAGGCATTAACCGATATTTCGCCTCCCTTGTGTACGCCGTGAAAATCGCGGCACTCCCAATGGTCGGGCAGAATGTCCAGCACGCCCGATACCTTCTCCAACGGGAGGGGGAAAATGTCGTACTTAACGGCGGCGTCGCGCAAGGAGATGAGGTAGCGATTGGCGAAGTGATCCTGCCCGCGCGCGCGCCGCACGAATACCTTGACGCTCGCCAAGCCCGCCGAACGGATCAGGCCCAACGGTTGGTCGTCCAGCCCCAATTCGCGGCTGCGCGTCGGTAGAAACGTTCGCGCCACCTCGCGGCTCTTGGCCGGTAGGGCCGAGATCAGGCGATGATCGATCGGCACGTCGTTGGCCGCGACGACTATCTCCACCTCGCTTCTCTCGTCGCCGCGAATGTAGCCGCTGACGATTACCGGACGACCGCCCCCTTGGCCGGAGAGATCCACGCGAATGAAATCGTCCCGATCGTTGGACAGATCGACGGCGATCTTTCCGGTTAGATTCTCGATGGGATAGCGAAAGTGTTCGAATTCCGCCGTCATCCCTTCGGGACGAATTTCGCAGTGCTTTTCCCAATGCTCGGCGTCGGAACGCTGGAACGTGTAGCTCAAGCTGACGGGGCCGGCCGGATGGTACATCTTCTGGATCTTCGCGCCGAGGGGTGGAAGACAATCGAAGTGCGCCGGCCGCAGCGCCAGGTGTTCCACCTTCAAATCCAATTGGGAGACGAGGTCTTCCAGATTCTTGGGCCGCTTTCCCGTCCAGACGAGATTTTGGAGATCGAGCGCCACCTCCGCCCCGTCGCAGCGGGCGCGGAGCAAGGCGCGAGGAATTCGTCCGTTGACGCAACGCAGCTCGGCACGCATCGCGTACAGCGGAGCGGGAAGGCAATCGGCTCGCCAATAGCCGTCGTTGAACTCGCCGCGAATGTCGTAGCTCAACGGCTCGGTTAGATCGGGTCGATAGACGATTGTGGACTCGATCTTGGCCTTGCCGTTTAGTTCGCTCCCATGCTGTTTGATCTCCGGGCAGTAGCCGGCCAGCCGTCCGATGAGCGTCGGGCCGACCGGCACTTCCGGCAACTCCACCAGGCCGCTGGTTGCCCCCGTCGATCGTTGCACACGACCCCGCAGGCGGATGGGACCAAGCGCATCGGTCTGGCCGTCGCCTTCCAGAACGAGCGTGCTGAGCGGATCGTTGACCACCGACAGATTGACATCCTTGATTTCCAAAACCACGCTCGAACCGTCGGCGCATCGGTCTTCGAGTTGGACGATTCCCCGTCGAATAATGAGTGTGGGAACGTGTTCGCTCAAATCGGGCGGTGCCAGCAACCCGGCGACATTGACGCGGCCATCGCGTTCGCGGACGATGCGGATGCGCGGTCGATCCAGCTCGATTTTGCGGACGCCGAGTTCTCCGGCCAGCAAATGTTCTTTATCGTGATAGATAACGGCGGATGGGACGTACAACCAATCGCCGCGGTCGAGTTCGTCGCGCCGACCCATGCGCAGATCGCGGATGCCGATCCCGCCGAACAAGCGCAGCCGCGCGGAATCCAGGTTGACGTTGGCACCGACGAACAGCTTACTGAGTTTATCGTGAACCAATTGACGAACGGCCGTGGGGTTGGTCCACGCCTCGTACAGCAGGGCGACGAGGACGACCAATCCCAGGATAGAAAAGACCAGACTTCGGACCAACCATTTCCGCCAAGTCATGCGTTCCCTCATCAACGCCGCTCGCGGCCCCATGAGTCAAAGCGGGGCGAATAGTACGGTATGCGTCTCGTCGCGTCAACGCGGACTGAGAGGCGATCCAGACGTTGCGAGTTGCGATTGTGGCGGGGGCGGAAATAGGATATAGGCTCTCGCAATCAGTACGAAAAATGGGGCATTCGTTCGAGGGGGCAAGAGCCATGAGGCGTTGGTGCGCACTTGGGTTCGTTGCGTTTTGGCTCGCCTTGGCGAGTCTAGGTTGCTCGGCCGAAGACAAACGACAGTGGCACGAAGCGATGCGCGAATGGAACGGCGACAACATCCGCTTCGGTTCTCACAAGAATTCCCAACCCTGATTCTCACTCGCCCCACGTTTCATCGACTCACCTTTCGCCGCGCACATTCCCCATGCCGCGCGGCGTGCCATTCTCCTCACCTTTTTGGCGATATTACACGCTTGAAGTGGTAAAAGTTGCACAATCGAATGAATCGACCTTTTTCATCGAATCGACAGCGATTCCCGAAGTGATTATTTGAAAACGTCTTAGAGAAAACTCAGCGCTTCTCTCCCGCCATTGGCACGGCACTTGCTTTATCTATTTACGTTTGAATCAAATACCTTTCGGGCTGTTTCCCGCGGCCCGTTCACACGCCAACGACCCATATCCCCCCGACATATCCCGCGAGCCGGTGGCGAAAGCCACCGGCTTCTGGTCTTTTATAGGCACGCTCGGCGCGCAATCCTATTTCGACGGTTTCAGCGTCGCGCGCACGAACTTCGGTCGATAGACGTTGGCATCGCGGAACAGCCGTCCGAAATCCCAGGTGTTGGCACAATAGCTTATCAAGATTTCGTCCTTGCCGGCCGCCCAAGGATGCGCCTTGGCGGCGTAGCAGAATATCCCTTTATCCTTGGCCATCTCCGGGCACTGGTACAAAAGCTGCGGAGCCGACCACGGACCAGTTGGCTCATCGGCGAACCGCGCGACAATGCGATCGCCCAAACCGTTTTCGGTATACACGAGCGCGAACCCGCTTCGAGAAGGCATCGGAGTGACGGAATACTCTGTCGCCAATCCGCTCGCCAAAGCTATGGCATCGCCCGGTTTGTCACTCCAACCGTCCGCCGTCAGGAAACGCCATGCTTCGAAGTCATCGAGCTTCGCTTCCGGCGCGCGGGCGACAATCAGACTGCGACTGCCGAGCTTTTTGCCGCGCTCCTCGAAGCCATAGATGTATACCTGGCTCCCCACGCGCAGCAGCGCCGAACCCCACGACTGCGTGCGTTCCTTCTCGAACGAAGCGAACGGTAGTTTCTTTTGTTTCACGCGCCAAGCTTTCGGCTCGTCCGTGGGATTGTCCACGATCGCCAGCCATTGGCCGATCTGTCGAAAACCGAAGACCCCGCCTTCTTTGGTCTTGTCGATCTGGGGCAAGAAGACGAACAGGCGTTTGTCGATGGCGAGGGCGGCTTGCGGCCAGAACCATCCCTTTCCGTCCGCCGGTAGGAACAGCGCCGCCGGTTTGCCTTCCTTGTTCTTGCCGGACGTGAAATGAATCGTGCCGTCCGCACCACGGCTATCTTGAACGGCCACCGTGTTGTTCACCATCGCCGCGCCGTCGCGCCGTCCGCGCTTGACCTCGCCCAAGAGCGTGTCGCCGAATAACCAAACCACCCGCTGCTTATCGAGAGCGACCGAGTAGACGCCGTCGCCACCGATCCAGCCTTTGTCGCCGGCGAACTTGGCGTCCCAAGCCGGCGCAGGCTCGGCTTTCAAGACTTCGGGAGGCGCGGGCGGCGACGCGCCGCGCGCGTCCGGCCCGGCGCATGAACCGGCCAAGGCGATTGCCGACCCGAGCGCAATTCGCCACAAAGCATGTAAAGACATCTCTGTAGTCCTTATTGGCGATTTGATTCGTTACGACAACACGCCGGGGATCGGCTCCCAGCCGGTCATGGTCTGGGCGATCTCGCGCGGCGCACCCGGCACCAGTCGCAATTCGCCGACATCGAAGAGCGTGTGCAGAATGGTCGCATTGAGATGGCGTATGCGGATCGGCTCCGATTGTGGCTCGCCGCCGTTGCGATTGGATTGCCCGATGACTTGGCCCATCTTCAGTCCGCCGCCGGCCAGCAGTAGCGGGGCCAGATTCCCCCAATGATCGCGCCCGCCATTTTTGTTGATGCGCGGAGTGCGGCCCATCTCGCCGCATACGACCAAGAGGATCTTATCGCTCAGACCCCGTGCCTCCAGATCGTCGAGAAACGCCGCCACCGCATGATCGAGCGGCTTGCCCATGTAGCGCATCCCCTCGGCCACGCCGGCGTTGTTCACGTCGGAGTGCATGTCCCAGACGAAGTTGGTCGTCACCGTGACGAAGCCGCAGCCGCGCTCGCACAAGCGCCGGGCCAGCAACAACAACTTGCCCAACGACTTGGCATTGTCCACATAGTTGTTGTAGTTCTTCCACTTCTTGTCGATGTTTTCCGGTCTCACCAGCGGCGCGGTGTCGTAGCGCGCCATGGTGCGCGGATCTTCTTTCGACAATTGAAAGGCATCGGCCACGCCGCCGAGAATGGTTTGAAACGCCTGTTGACGAACGCGCTCCATGCCTTCGAATCCGCCGCTCTCCGTCAGGGTCCACTTCACGCGGTCGAGTTCGGAGAGCAAACGCCGGCGATCTTCCAGACGGGACAACGGCAGGTTCAAGTGCATGTCTTGCTGCAATTGTCCGCCTCCGCTGGGATCGAAGGGCGCGTAGGCTCCACCGAAAGGCCCCGTGTCGGCGAACTTGCCGAAGCCCAGGTTCGCCTTCTGCGTGCTGGGATCGACGGAGCGAGGAAAGAGCGCCACGTTGGTCGGCATGCCGCTGTCCACGCGGTTCGCGCCGGCCATGCGCGCGTAGATGGAGCCGAGGTTCGCCCCAAAGCTATCGCGGCCAACGACGGGCTTGATGTCGTGGTTGCCGTCGCCGGTGACGAAAGAGCGCACCACGGTCAACTTATCGGCGCGGGCAGCCAGCTTCGTGAAGGTGCTTCCAAAGGTGATGCCGGGCAGCTTCGTCGCCGTCTCGCCGGTCGTGCTGCGAAACTCGGACGGAGCCGACATCTTGGGATCGAACGTCTCGATTTGGCTAGGTCCGCCGTGGAGGAAGAGAAAGACGACCGAGCGATCGGTGAGCAAACGCTTGTCGCTACCCGCTCGCGCTCGGGCGGCAAACAGGTCGGTAAGCGAGAGTCCGCCCAACGCCAGCCCGCCAACCGTTAGAAAAGCTCGGCGATTCAGAGCGCGTTCGTCGTCGTGGATGGTAAGCATGAAAGTCGTCTCCCTACGGAGGTCGAACGATTCGGCGAGACCTATAGAAGCTGTCCGATAAGCCCCTCTCCCCCTGTCCTCAGGGGGAGAGGGGTTGGGGTGAGGGGGTGATTCTTCCGCCTATTCTCGCCCCTCACCCCCGACCCCTCTCCCCTGATTACAGGGGAGAGGGGGGCCTTGCGGATAGTCTCTTAGTCTACCGCGCTCGGAGAAGTAAAGCCAGCGTTCGCCTTGCGTTTTCCGTTTGGGATCGATGGATTACAATACGATAGGTCAAGGCAGCGTCCGAACTTTCGGTCTGGTAGAGCGTAGCGAGGTCGATTCGGGAGAACTCATGGATTCGTTTCGCGATCGCGTCGTCTTGATAACCGGAGCGGCCAGCGGGATTGGCCGACAACTCGCGCTCACCTTGGCCGAGGCCGGGGCGCGCATTGCCGCACTCGATCGCCAAGAGGAAGCCCTGCAAAAACTCATCGACGAACTCCAGGGCAAACCCGCAGCCCGTGCCGTCGCCGATGTTACCGATCTGACGGCAATGCGCTCCGCCGTCGCACGCCTGGAAACCCAGATAGGTCCGACCGATCTTCTCGTGGCCAGCGCCGGAATCGGCATCGAGACGCCGGCCGATCCCTTCCGCGCCGAGGATTACACGGCCCAGATTCAGGTGAACTTGATCGGCGTCATCAACGCGCTCGACGCCGTGCTGCCGGGCATGTGCAAACGGGGGAACGGCCACATTGCCGTCCTATCGAGCATGGCCTCGTATCGAGGATTGCCTCACATGGGAGGCTACTGCGCTAGCAAAGCGGCGGTCAACAGCCTGATGGATGCCATTCGCATCGAACTGCGGCCGCGCGGCATCGACGTAACCACGATCTGCCCCGCTTGGATTCGCACTCCCTTGACCGCACCCCTCGATTTGCCCGATGGGGATATGATGGAATTGGAAGACGCCGTGGGCCGCATCGTCGAAGCGATCCGCGCGCGCAAGCCGTTCGTGGCTTTCCCGCGTGGCACGGCCTGGCAAGCTCGGCTGCTCAAGTATTCGCCGCGACCGCTGGCCGATTGGCTGATCCGTCGCTGGGTCCACAAAATGAACCGAGAGAAACGGTGATGGAAACACTCTTTCACCATATCGCACCGCCGTCTCGATGCGGCTATTTGCCCGACCGCGATTCGACGATGGAATACGAGTACGTCGGCGAGTTAACGGAGGCCGAATATCTTTGTCGAATGCTCGACAATTGGCGGCGCTTCGGCCACTTGCTCTTTCGCCCCGTCTGCGAAACGTGCAACGCCTGCCGTTCGCTGCGCGTCGTGGTATCGGCGTTTCGACCGGATCGCAGCCAGAAGCGCTGCCGCCGCGCCAACGAGGGGATCGTCGAGTTACGCATCGGGAAACCCTGTGTCGCCAAGACGAAGCTCGCTTTGTACGACCGCTACCACGCCTTTCAAGCGAACAACAAAGATTGGCCGCGCCATGCTTCACGCGATGCCTCAAGCTATGCCGACTCGTTCGTACAGCAGCCATTTCCGGTCGAGGAGTGGTGCTATTATTTGGAAGACAAGCTAATCGGCGTGGGCTATGTCGATGCGTTAACCCAAGCGCCGCCCGGCTGGGACGAATCGGCTTGCGGCTTGTCGGCGATCTACTTCTTTTACGAACCCCGCTTTCGAGAACTCTCGTTGGGAACCTGGAACGTCCTCTGTCTGCTCGAGGAAGCGAAGCGGCGCGGACTGCCCTACGTCTATCTCGGCTACTTCGTCGAAGGCTCCCCCTCCATGGCCTACAAATCCCGCTTCCTCCCCAACCAGCTGCGCGACAGCGATGGAAACTGGCGCAATCATCGGGGATGAACCCTCGGTCGTATCCGTTGGAATCGACCTCCGAATCCTTCCACTTTCAAGACGCAAGGGGCAGCTTCTTTCCCCTTGACATTTCTCGCTCCCTTTGCCGATAATGCGGTAGACGAATAGTTCCGTTGCCGAACTGTTCGGAGGAGAGTAGGAATGACGATTCTGGATCGAAGGGCGGCGGACTTGCAGGATGTGGTGCAAGACATCCTGAAGCAATTTCAGTGCGTTCATGCCTCGGCAGCGAATGGGCCACACGTCGAGTTGAACATGCAGGAGCTGCGCGTCGTCGAGTTTCTCGGCAACGAGGGGCCACGCATGATGCGCGAGTTGGCGGATCATCTCACCGTCGCCGTCAACTCCATGACCGGCATCGTGGATAACTTGGAGCATAAGAACCTCGTGCATCGGCAACGCTCCGAGACAGATCGGCGTGTCATCCACGTGCAATTGACCGAGGCGGGCGGCGCGATCCATCAATCGTTGGTGAACGTGAATCTACGACTGTTTCGCAGTATGTTGGGCGCGCTGACCGAGGACGAACAAGAAATCTTCATGGTGCTGTTTCGCAAGATCGCTCGCGCGGGACGCTCCCAGATGAACCAGATGGTTTCCTCCGCCTGAGCGAACAAGCATTCCTTCGATGAACGAACCGTTCTCACGGCGAACGGTGCGAGAAAAGCAGGGAAAGGGTCATCTCTTATGGACCGCTCGTCGTTTCCGTCGGCACCCATTCGGGAAGCAATCGTTCCCTTGCCCGCGATGAGCGCGGCGGCAAGGGAGGGCCAAGACGAATCGCCCAAGCGTTCTTGGCGCGGCAGGTTGCTTTGGAGTTGCGTGGTCCTACTCGTTTTGGGTGCGGGACTGGTTTTCGTAGGCGGCAGTCTCCACCGCCGCGAGAAGGAATCGCTGCCTCCGGAGACGGAGACGACCGAGCGGGAGCCGGGCGCGGTGGTCGTCACCGTCGAACCCGTGGCCTATCGCCCGGTGCAACGCAAGGTCGAAGCGGTCGGTACGCTTTACGGCTATGAAGAGGTTTCGATTGCCGCCAAGATGGATGGCCGGGTACTCCGGATACACCGCGACGTTTCGGACCATGTGAAACCCGGTGACTTGCTCGTCGAGTTCGATCCCACCGACTACGATTTGCTCCTTTGTCAGGCCGAGAAATCGCTTCGCGTCGAATTGGCGAAGCTCGGAGTGGACGAGTTGCGGCCGGATTTCGACGTGGAGCGGCTACCGGCCGTGGTTCAGGCGCACGAGCGGATGAACAACGCCAAATTGCGATTGGATCGCACCCGCGCCCTCGCCCGCTCGTCCGCCGCCACCCCGGAAGAGTTGACCGACCGGACGGTCGATTTTCGGGCCGCCGATGCCGAATACCACAATCAGATTTTGTCGGCGCGCTCCCTGGTGGCGACGGTGGAGATGAAGCAACAAGGACTCGCCATCGCGCGGCAGCAACTCAAGGACATGGCGATCAAGGTTCCCGCTCCCCTGCAACGGGTACCGGGCGGGGAGAGCGGCGCGACGTATGTGGTTTCGCAGCGATCCGTCTCGGAAGGGAGCTTCGTGCGCACGGGGACCGAGGTTTTCAAACTGGTGATCGATCGGACGCTAAAGCTGAAAGTCTTGGTTCCGGAGCGATTCAGCAGCGAGATCGAATGCGGACAACAAGTCCAAGTGCATACCGCCGCGCACGCTCAACCGTCTGCCGGCCGCGTGGTCCGCATCAATCCGACCGTCGATCCCACGAATCGGACGCTCCAGGTAGAAATTGAAGTCGCCAACCCCGAAGGCAAACTCAAGCCGGGCAGCTTCGCCAAAGCCTCGATCCTGACGCGGAACGACCGAGAAGTCGCCGTCGTGCCCTTGGACGGTCTGGTGACATTCGCCGGCATTACGAAAATCTTTGTCGTTGAGGACGGGCGCGCGAAAGAGCTGCGGGTGACTCTGGGAATGCAAAACACGGAATGGGTGGAGATCGTTCGGCCGTCTTTGCCGCGCGGCGCGCAGGTGGTCCTCAGCGGCCAAACGGCTCTGGCCGACGGATCGCCCGTGGTCCTTCGGCGAACGCTTCCTCCTTCCCCCTCTCCGTCCACTCATCGAACGGGTCCATAGGTCCGCCAAGGAGTTTACTCCGTGTCGATTTCCGAAGTTTGCATTCGCCGTCCCATCTTCACTTGGGTACTCGTGTCCGTTCCCGTCGTATTGGGGCTGGTCTCGTACTTCAAGCTGGGCGTGGACTTGTTTCCCAAGGTGGACTTTCCGGTGGTGTCGGTCACGGCCAATCTGCCGGGCGCGAGTGCCGAGGAACTGGAAACGACCGTTACCAAGCTCATCGAAGAGGCGGTCAACTCGGTCTCCGGCGTGGACGAGTTGCGCTCGACGACGCGCGAAGGCGTCAGCATCGTGACGGTGCAATTCCTTCTGGAAAAGAACGGCGACATCGCGGCTCAAGAGGTGCGCGACAAGGTGTCGGCCATCGTCAAAAACTTGCCGCAGGGCATGGACCCGCCCGTGGTCAACAAGTTCGACCTCGACGCTTCGCCGATTATGACCATCGTGGTCTCCGGTCGGCGCGATGTGCGCGAGGTGACGGAGATCGCCAAACATCAGCTTCAAGAGCCGCTGCAAACGGTGTCTGGCGTCGGCTCGGTGACGCTTTCGGGAGGCCGCAGTCGCGCCATCAATGTCATCGTCAATACCGACCTCTTGTCGTCCTTCAACCTGTCGGTCGAAGACGTTCGGCAAGCGTTGTTGACGCAGAACCTCGAAGTGCCCGGCGGCATCGTTCAGCAGGGATCGCGCGAGTTGGTGCTGCGGACCTTGGGACGCATCCAGGTCGCCTCGCAGTTCAACGAATTGATCGTGGCCAATCGCAAGGGCTATCCCATCCGCATTCGGGACATCGGACGAGCCGAAGATTCCATTGAGGAGCCGCGCGGATTGACGCGCCTGGACGGACGCAACGCCGTCAGCCTTTTCGTGCAGAAACAGAGCGGCACCAACACGGTGCAAATCTCCGACGCCGTCCAGAATCGTCTGGCCAAGATCGGCAAAACCCTGCCGCCCGATATGCAGATCGACATCACACAAGATCAATCGCGCTTCGTTCGCCTGTCGATGGAAGAGGTCAAGTTTCATCTGTTGCTGGCCGGCGTGCTGGTATCGTTGACGATCCTCCTGTTCATCCGCGATTGGCGAACCACGGTCATCGCCACCTTGGCCATTCCCACGTCCATCGTGCCGACGTTCTTCTTCATGTGGTACATGGGGTTCACGCTCAACAACATCACCATGTTGGCTCTCATCTTGGCCATCGGCATCGTCATCGACGACGCGGTGGTGGTCCACGAGAACATCTTTCGGCACATGGAAGAGTTCGGCAAGGATGCCATGACGGCGGCGCGAGACGGAACCAAGGAAATCGCCCTGGCCGTGTTGGCGACCAGTCTATCCTTGGTGGTGATCTTTCTGCCGGTCGCTTTCATGGGCGGCATGGTCGGTCGCTTCTTCAGCAGTTTCGGTATGACGGTGGCCTTTGCCATCCTGATGAGCTTATTCGTCTCGTTCACCCTGACGCCGATGCTGTGTTCGCGCTTCCTCAAGCTCGATCCGTCCGAGGCGGGCCATGCCAAGTCGAAAGCGGGCTGGGTCTACCGAGCCGTCGATGGTTTCTACGGCCTGGCCCTGCGTTGGGCGATGCGACATCGCTTCGTCATGGTCGTTCTCTGCGTACTGGTGATCTTTTCCACCGGCCCCATCGCTCAGAAGATGGGCGTCAACCTCGTGCCGCGCGACGATCAGGGCGAGTTCGAGATCAACTACATCACTCCCGAAGGCTACACCCTGGAGCGAACGGATCGAACCATCGCCGAAATCGAGCGGCGCTTGACCGCTCTGCCGGGCGTGGTGGTGAAGCGATTCACCGTCATCGGCGAAACCAACGGCTCGGCCGGCAAAGGGCAAGGCGACGTGACGCGCGGTTCGATCTACGTTCGCCTCAAAGAACTGGAACAACGCGGCTACACGCAGTTCGAGGTGATGGCGCGGGCGCGTAAAATCTTGGAAGAATACCCCGACTTGCGCTGCGCCGTCTCCGACGTGCAAGCCATCGGCGGGACGGGGCAGGACAGTCGTATCTTTCAGATCGTCTTGCTCGGTCCCGAACTCGACAAGTTGGAAGCGTATTCTAACACGCTCAAGGAACGTCTCCGCAAAATCCCCGGCCTCGTGGACGTGGATTCGACGCTGTCGCTCCGCAAGCCGGAGGTACAGGTTTCCATCGACCGCGAAAGAGCCAGCGACCTCGGCATCCCCGTGCAGACCATCGCCAACACGTTGAGCGTGCTGGTGGGCGGTCAACCGGTGTCGCGCTACAAGGAAGGGACGGAGCAATACGACGTTTGGCTGCGCGCCGATAAACAGTTTCGAGCCACCTCGCAAGGACTCGACCTGCTGACGATCCCGTCCCCCTCGGCGGGTCCGATCCAGCTGTCCAGCCTGGCACGACTGAACGAAGAACGAGGCCCCAGCCAGATCGACCGCTTCAATCGCCAGCGCGCGGTCACACTGTTGGCCAATCCCGATAAGGTTTCGCTCAACGATGCCGTGATGCAGGCTCAAGTCATCCTCAAGGAAATGAATCTGCCGCCGCAGTACGAAGTCGTCTTCGGCGGCCAAGCCAAGATGCTCGGCGAGACGGGCTATAACTTCCTCATCGCCCTGGTTCTCAGCATCCTGTTCATGTACCTGATTCTGGCCGCGCAGTTCGAGAGTTGGCTGCATCCGGTCAGCATTCTCGCCGCGTTGCCCGTGACCATTCCGTTCGGTCTCCTTTCGCTGTTGATGTTCCGCCAGCCGATGGACTTGTACGCCATGTTCGGCCTGTTCATGCTCATCGGCATCGTCAAGAAGAACGGCATTCTGCAAGTGGATAAGACGAACGAACTGCGCCGCGACGGCATGGATCGCGAGACCGCCATTCTTGAGGCGAATCATACTCGCCTGCGACCGATCCTGATGACGACGGTCATGCTCATCGCGGCCATGATCCCGATTGCGCTGGGGCAGGGGCCGGGGGCAGGCGCGCGGGCGAGTATGGCCAAGGTCATCATCGGCGGTCAGCTGCTGAGCCTGTTGCTGGCGCTTTTGGTTACTCCGGTAACGTACTCGCTCTTCGACGGCATCGGACGCAGGGTTTCCCGCCTCCTCAATCGGCTGTCGTAGCGAGAGGCAAACGCACTTCGCTTGCATTCGCCGCCCCCGCTCCCTAGATTGGCGGAGAAGTTTTGGAAACTCCGCGAACGATTTTCTCGTTGGCCGCGTAGAAGCGAGTAATCTCGACTCGACGGGAACTCCGATAGAGGTGGCGCATGCCGCAAAACGCGATCGTTGAAACGCGCAAACTGACCAAAGTGTACCGCGACTTTTGGGGACGCCAGAAGAAAACCGCGCTGCGCGCCCTCAATATGGAGGTGCGCCAAGGCGAGATCTTCGGACTGCTCGGCCCCAACGGCTCCGGCAAGACGACGACCATCAAACTGTTGCTCGGTTTGCTCTATCCGACCGACGGCGAAGCATTTGTATTCGGTCAACCTGCCGCCGACGTGGTCAAGAACGAGCGCATCGGCTATCTGCCGGAAGAATCGTATCTGTATCGCTTCCTGAACGCCGAGGAAACCCTTGACTTTTATGGCCGGTTGTTCGATCTCCCTTCGGCCAAACGCCGGACGCGGGCGCAAGAACTGATCGAGAAAGTCGGACTCAAGGCCGACCGCAAACGCACCCTGCGCGAGTATTCCAAAGGCATGAGGCAACGCATCGGCTTGGCCCAGGCGCTCATCAACGATCCCGATCTCGTCATTCTCGACGAGCCGACCTCCGGCCTCGATCCGCTCGGTGCCCGGTGGATGAAAGATCTCATCCGCGATCTTCGCACCCTGGGCAAGACGGTCATTATGTGCAGCCATCGACTCGAAGACGTGCAAGACGTGTGCGACCGCATCGCCATCCTCAACGACGGCGAACTTCAGGCGTATGGCGAAGTGCAGACGCTGCTGCAAGATCATCGCCGCGTCGAGTTGCGGGCCAGCGATCTGCAATTGACCGACGAATTGCGACGCGAGTTGGAAGAAGTGTTGCGCAAACACGGAGGCAAACTCGATACCATCGGCCATCCGACCACGACGCTAGAGGATTACTTCCTGCGCATCGTCGAAGAGAGTAAGGCGCATCCGGGCCGTCGCTTCCTTCCGGGCGCGGAATCGAGGCAGCGAGGCGAGGGCGGTTCGACCTCGAGGATCGCGGAGAAACGCTAACGATTGACGTAGGAGTCCTTTGCTTGCCAGCCCGCAGCGCGAGCAAGGGTATCGTTCTCCCCTTGCTCGCGCTGCGGGCCGGCAAGGTTTTGTGGGATATTTCATGTTCGCGGTGATGACGTTCGATCGCGATCCGATGCGGCTCCAAGATGTGCCCGCCGAGTTGTTCCTGTGGGTGCAGACGGCCGGCGGCTGGGCGGCGTTCGGCGCTGTGATGTGGTTGGCCGTCTACTACACGCGCCTGCGCGAAGAAGATCGAACGCGCATTCCCGCCTGGCAGCGCACGCTCTTCACGGTCAGCCTACTCGTGTCGTTTGCCGGATACCTCGGCTACTTCGGTCTGATTGCCGCTTCCTATACGATTTTGAAGAATCCCGCCTCGGTCGAGAAGTATAAGTCGTGGATATTGACGCTCGCCGGAGCGGGCGGGTTGGTGGCCGTGGGCGTGCCCTTTCTCCGCGGTTTGCCTCCGCTTCGGCTGCGCCGCATCGGCGCATTGGCCAAGCTCAGCTTCAAGGAAGCCATCCGCAAGAAGGTTCTCTACGCCTTCTCCGCCCTCCTTCTCGTCTTCTTGTTTGGCAGCTGGTTCATCCCCTATAAGCCAGAATATCAAGTACGAAACTACGTCGGCATCATCTACTGGGTGATGACGAAACTGCTCCTGATCGCGGCCATCGTTCTCGCCGCCTTTAGCATCCCCACCGACATCCGCCAACAGACCATGCACACCATCACCACCAAACCGGTCGAGCGCTTCGAGATCTTGCTGGGGCGTTTCCTGGGTTTCACGGCGCTGATGACGCTGGTGCTGTTGTTGATGACCTCGTTGAGCCTCGTCTATGTGGTGCGCGGCGTCGATAAGGAGGCGGCGGAGGAGAGCCTCAAGGCCCGCGATCCGCAATATGGAGAACTACGCTTCGAGAACACCGGCGACGCGCAGAAGGGAACCAACATCGGCCGCGAGTGGGACTATCGCAGCTACATCACGGCGGCCAATCCCAATCAAGAACCGCAATTCGCCGTCTGGAGTTTTCGCAACGTCCCGAGCGCCTTGGCCGAGCGCGACACCGTCCGCTGCGAGTTCGCGTTCGATATTTTTCGCCAGACCAAGGGGTTTGAGAATCGCGGCGTCTCCTGCACCTTCGAGTTTCAAACCGCCCAGTTCGTCTCCAGCGACAAAGACGGCTACAACACCGACCGCAGCCGATGGATGACCAAAAGCAACCTCTTCGTCCAGAAAGACATCGACGAATGGCTGAACGGCTATCGAACGCGATTGGAGAGTAAAGCCAATCGTCCGAGCGAAGGCGAGTTGAACGCCCTCGTGGAGGCGAAACGGGCGCGGCTCACGAAGAATAAGCTCGAGGCCGTCGGTTCGCCGAGCTATCGCCTCTCCGACTCAGCCATCGACGACGAGTTGGCCGAGGAGTACGGTTACTATGTCGTGCCCGCCAAGGACATCACGGACTATCACACGATGTTTATCGATGTCCCCGGCGGGCTGTTCCGCAACGCTCAGCGCAAGCCGATCCCGAGCGCCGCCGGTAGCGGTGGGCGGGCGGCCATCGAAACGCGCGTCTCTGTGACCAAGCAGAGTGTCACGCAATACGTCGGCATGGCCAAATACGATCTCTATTGGCGTTTGGACGATCCCGCACGCGGTGGAGACGCGGCGGCTTTCACCCTCAACTTTTACAAGGGTGCCTTCGGGCTGTGGCTGCGTCTGTGTTTGGTCATCGGCTTGGCCACGGCGCTTAGCACCTATCTGAGCGGCGTCATCAGCATGATTGTTGCCGCGCTGCTCTTTTCCGGCGGCGGAGCGATCGGCTACATCCAATCGATCGGTCAGGGGACCGCTGCCGGCGGCGGGCCGATGGAAGCGCTCGTGCGCTTGGCCAATCGCCAAATCGCGCTCATCCCCTTGGAAGACGGAACCAGCAAGACTCTTGCCGAGGGAGGCGACATCGGCTTCCGCTGGCTCATCCGCCGCGTACTCGATCTGATACCCGACGTGGATCGCTACGATCTGACTACCTATGTGGGCGAGGGGTTCAACATACCCCTCACGCATCTGGCATTCGATCTCGGCGCGCTCGTACTCTATTTGTTGCCTTGGATCGTCTTAGGCTATTTCCTACTAAAAGGCCGCGAGATCGCCGCGCCAACATAACGGCAATCTTCTCGGCAATCGGCTATCGGCCAACGATTGGAAAAAAATCAAGCAGAGTTCTAGTAGATAGCCGACAGCCGACAGCCGATTGCCGATTGCCGATAGGAGTGAATCATGGCCAGTCCGTTTCAACGACAGGCATTGAATCGCAAGCTGACTTACGCCGGCTTGATCCTCGTATTGTTCACGGTGGCGTATCTGTGGCGCACCCGCGAATTCAGTGTCTTCGGCTACGAAGTGAAAGGTGTGGACGCCCAAGCCAGCGCCCTGGCCATCCGCGAGCAGAGCCGAGGCGATGTCGATTTGATCGGCGCGATTGCCCGACTGACGACCATCGGTTCGCGCGGGGCGGCTACCTGTGTGCTGTGGATGAACGCGGTGGACGCCCAGAAGCGGAATCAGTGGAACGAGTTGGATATGTATGTCCTCTCGTTGGTCAAACTGCAACCGCACTTCATAACGCCGTGGATCTTTCAAAGCTGGAATATGTCGTACAACGTGTCGGTCGAATCCGACCGCGCCAGCGATAAGTATTTCTACATCGCGCGCGGCATTCAATTGTTGGCCGACGGCGAACGGCGCAACCGGGACAATCCCGATATGCGCTGGTCGATCGGATTCTTCACCCAACACAAAATCGGACAGAGCGACGACACCAATATCCTTCGTTCGCTCTTTCAATTGAGCATGATTCGCCCCAACGAGCGCGATCCGGCCCGCTTTTGGACGTTGAAGGACGGCCGACAAGAGATCAATTGGAACGAATTGGAAGACTTTTGCAAGAATCATCCGCAATTAGTTCGGCGTCTACGCGAAGGCATGAGGCGCGAGAGAGCCTCGGATCAATTGCGTCAATTTCGCTGCGAACGTCCCGACGATTTGATTCAATATCTCGAAGACAATTTCCGCGTTCCGTCGTTGTACGTCGATACCGTGGCGTCGGCGGCGGGCACATGGAAGCCAAAGGAAGATGCATATAAGGACGGTGTGACGGATCGCTTCCCCGTCTTGCCGCCCAAACATGAGGCCCACGCCAAACAGCAGCCGCGCGACGAAAGCGCGCTGACGGACGAGAAGAAGTTATACGACGAACACGATGTCTACCACGTCTCCCACGCTTGGTTCGGGTATGCCCAAGAGCCGCTGCCCGAACCGGACAAGCTGCCCGGATCGAGTAAGCCGATCGAGGACCACGTCCATCAGCGAACGAACGGCCACATGATGACGGTGATCTTCCGCACCTTCCCCGCGCAGGCCCTGCGGTTTTCGTCGGAACGACTTCAGGACGAGGGATGGTTCGACGCCTCCGGTTGGGAGATACCCGATTGGTTCCGCGACAACGGTGGCTTCGCCGACAACAAGCCGGCCATCGTCGGCGCGGGGCGAGACTGGGGTTTGAAATCGTGGCAACGAGCCTTGGAGGCGTGGAAGAGCTTTGGCAATGCCAATCATTTCCTTCTTTCGCCTCAAGAAATGAAGATCCAAACCGATCGGTCGAACGCTCTGTCGGCCAAGTACAATCTCAATGCCGCCTCCATGCCCCCCGCGCTCCGCGAAGAGAATCTCGACGCCGAGACGCGCGAGCAGATTTTCGCCTTCCAATTCCTGCGCGATCTGAAACAACACGCGCAATTGTGTAATTTCGACTTCCACTACAATCACGCGCTGATCGAATCGGAACCCGATACGTTGAAATGCCGCAAGACGATCTTCGAGGCGTTCGATGCCCTGCGTTTGCGCAACGACGAACTAGGCTCGCTCCAGAAGTTCCAAGAGTCGACCGGACTCCAAGCCTGGCGCGACAAGGTTCTGTTAAGGAATAAGGTTTTTCGCCGCGATTCGTTGGTGCAAGAACATACCTTCGAACTTCAGCTGCGCTACATCAATCTCTTCTCGCGGCTGGGCGGTTCGGCCTTTAAGGCGAAGGCGGCGGGGTTGCTATTGCCGCCCTTGGAGACGCCTCTGGGAGCCGGTGCCTGCCCGGTCGGCCTGTCGCTATGGGTTCCGCCGTTACTCGAAAAAGATTGGGACAATCCGCTCTTGGGCGGTATCTTCGACGTGAACGACGAAGAGGGCGTGCCCTTGGTTTCCGACACGGCGCGCACTCAATTATTGCAGCGATTGTTCCCCGCGGTCTATACCGGGAAACCGTCCGGCGAACAGCCCAAACAACCCGGAGCGCCTCCGGCTCAACCCTGAGAACCCCTCATGGCCCCCGTTGTACTCAGTGTGTTGGCCCATCCCGACGATGCCGAGTTTTTGTGCGCCGGCACACTGATTCGTCTGGCGCGCGAGCGCGGTTGGCAGGTTCACATCGCCACCATGACGCCGGGCGATTGCGGATCGGTCGAGCATGGACCGGAGGAGATCGCGCGCATTCGACGGGGTGAAGCCGCGTCCGCCGCCGCGCGGATGGGAGCAACGTATCACTGTCTCGAAGAGCGCGATCTGCGCATTTGCTATCGCGAGCGTCCTCTCGAACGCCTCGTGCGACTTTTGCGACAGGTGCGGCCTCGCTTGGTGCTGACGCACAGCCCGGCAGACTATCACGTCGATCACGAGATGACGAGCCTTCTCGTTCGCGCCGCCGCCTTCGCAGCACCCGTGCCGAATTTCCTTGCCGAGAACGACGACGCGCCGACCCTTTCGCACATTCCCCATCTCTATTATTGCGATCCCATCGAAGGCAAGGACGCTTTGGGCCGACCCGTCGAACCGGGTCTTCGGATCGATGTTGGCTCCGCGATGGTGCTAAAGACGGAGATGCTCTCGACCCATGCCAGCCAGCGCGACTGGCTGCGGAAGCATCACGGCATGGATCAGTATGTCGAGTCGATGCGTTCTTGGTGCGCCCATCGCGGTCGAGAGGCGGGCGTTGCCTTCGCCGAGGGCTTCCGCCAACACCTGGGGCACGGCTATCCGCAGGACGATCTGCTCGCGTCGTTGTTGGGGTCGGCGGTCAATTGATTCCGGAGTCGCGCCGTCGCAATTTAGACGAGTCGGCCAGGGCGGCCAGACGTGCCGACGCCGCGTCGGCACGCGGCGAGCCTTTGGGCTTCACCTTCTTGATTTCACGCGAGCGAGGTTTTTTCCGCTCGCCTTCCTCGGTTCCCGGCGCACGACGATCTTGAGACGCCACGGCGATGAGTCCGACGACGACGAGAAGCGTTACTCCCACTCCCACCAGAATCGGCAACATGGAAGCGGTCGGCGGGAGAAAGCGAATCCCTCCGCCCAAAACCGCGCCGAGTAAGATCCACAAAGGCCAAAGCTGGGCGAGCGCGTTGGCGTGAGGTTGCACCGGCTCCGTCGATGGAACGGGAGCGGGCGGCGCGGCGGGAGGGAGGTTTCGTTCGATGCGTTTGGGGCGAGGAATCTCGCCCGATCGACTCACGCGACGGACGCGATGCGACGGGGCCGGGGCGACGGGAACGGGTTCCGGCGGAGGAACGAAGAGAGCCACCTCCACGGAGGTCTTTTCCGATTCACGAATCGATTCGACGCTGGAAAGGGAAGGCCCCACGGCAATGGGGCCAACCGTCTCCGCCGCCTCGCGCAATCCGCCTAGAAACTGCTCCGCGGTAAACGCCGCACTCGTTTCGGAGGTCAAATTCAACGTGCCGACCAATCGATTGTACTGTTGCCCCGCCGGAGACTCGGCGAACCGATGACTGCCGATCTGCCCCGTCTTCAGCGCCTCGCCGATGCGTTCGTCGTAGGGGATCGCCTCCGCGAGCGCGCGCGCTCCGAAGCGCCCGCGCAGTTCGCGTTCCCATCGACCGCCGGGTTGTTCGCCGTCCGGCAGCGTCAGCAAGATGCCGCGCATGGGCGGAGCCAGACCGTCGCGGCTCGAGCGCTGCACCAATTCCAGAAGCGCCGGCAGCGTGCGATACGCCATGGCCTCGGCGCGCATGACCAAGAGAAATTCATCGCAGAGAGCGAGCAACTGTGCGGCATTTCCGCCCATGAAGGGCGGCACATCGACGATCAGGCAGCCGTGAAACTGTTGCGCCGTGGGAGTTGCCAGTACGCGCAGCAGCCGCTCAAAGTCCGCGTCGGAGCAATGTTCCCCCGCGTAGGGACAGAGTACGTCCAAGCCGGGGAGAAAGTCGACTACCAGCGCGCCGGGAAGATCGACGCCCAAGGCACGGAGCAGCTGACGGCGTGGATGCTCGGACAGTTTGAGCGCCTCGCCGATGGTGCTGAGCGGGTCGGCATCGAACAGCAAGACGCGCGTTCCCGTCGAGGCCGTGGCGGCCGCCAAATTCATCGACGTCGTCGATTTGCCCACGCCGCTCTTTTGGCTGGCCACCAGTAGTTTTCGCACCGTCGATTCTCCCATAACAAACTATCGGGCGCGCAAGCGCCTCGCCGGTCGCAGACGCACCCAATAATTCCTTACTACATAAACGACCGCCGCGACCGAGCCGCGAGCCATTATCTGGAGAATTCTTGCCGGGCAAGAATCGGAGAGAGACATGCTTCGATGGGGTTCCGCGCGCTAGGGCCGATTGATCCGCGCTTCGAGACGAAACACATTCGGATCGACTTGGTCCGCGACCAAGCGCGCGGAACCATCGGCCCAAAGGACGTTCGCGCCGTTGCGATGCAGGCCGCCAAAAGCCGCATCGGTACCGAGGTAGCGCTCGCAATCGCGCTCCAGACCGCGAACGGTCGGCGAGCCGCCGGCCGCCCACGGTCCATTCTCCTTCCGCGACTCGACGGCCGTCATCAACGCACCGAGACGGGCGGTGATGTCGCCCGGACCCAAGATGCGATCGTAGCCAAAGAAGCCGGCGTTGACATCGTCGAGCGGCAGAAGCGCGGCGTCTTTCCCCACCCCGCCGATACCGAGATACGAGGTGAAATCGGCTCGATTCGCCGTCGGATCGAACGCGAACGCCGGACATTGAAACGGCGCGACCTTCTTTCGCAGTCCCGCGTTGGCCTCGGAGTCCCACGCCTCGTTGAAGGCAATTGGCAACTCGAGTTTCTTCGCCTTTGCGCCCGTTTGTACGGATGGGGCGAGGTACGGCACGAGAGCCGCCTGCCAGCTCAATCGGCGCTTGGGTGACAGATCGGGATTAAGGACGGTCCCAGGAGGATATTTTGCCTTGCGATCCTCGGCATACGCCTCAATCGCCAGGCCGAGCTGACGGAGATTGTTCTTGCAACCCGCGTCGAGGGAAGTCTCCTGAACTTTCAACAGGATGAGAGCCACGATGCCGAAAACGCTCACGAGTGTCACGATCGCGGCCAACACCAAACCGACGAGGGCCAACCGCTGCCCGCGCAACCGTCCGTCGGCGCGATTGATGGTGCGGATGGCCTGAACGCCTAGAAACAGAGCCGGCAGCGCCGCGGCCAAGGTCAGAACCAGCGACAACATGCCCAGTACAAAGGCGGTGACGGCGAGCGGGCTGAGACGCGGTCGGGAAACATCGGACATGGCTTGCTTCTCTCCTCACTCCGCCCCTCGCCGAAAGGAGGGGATCGAACACCCGCGCGGGCCACTCATCTTCGAGCCGCCCCTCCCATCCCGTTCGCGCCCGGCTTCAAAACGCAGCTTCCACTTATGGATTGTAGCCGATCGCGCGATCCGTCGGTAGCGATCCCAAGCGCGGTCGGCACACATCGAGATGCGTCGGCGAAGACGGACGACAAGTTTGACAGACTCGATTTGCTCGATTAACGTAAATCAATCTGGCGGCCTTACAAGAAAGTAGAACTTTGATCGGCGGGTAACTCTGTTTTTCCGATGTCGGTGGTTCTCTTCCATGGCAAAAGATCCTCTTGCGAGTACCGCTTCACCAACGTACTTGGATTGCACCCAAACACCAATTTATAGAGGAGGGAGCGATCTGACGCCGAAGCCAGGTGAGTTGAAAATCAAAGGGGGACTCGTCCAACCTTTGCGTGGGATTTCGCTACATCGAGATCCGGCCCCACTGCAACGATTCGGCGGTGCTTTTCGCGTGAAGAGCATTCCACCCGAACTTGAGATCGTTCAACAAGGCCGCGATTTGGAGCATTTCGAGTTGCGACCGAAATGTTCGATGTCCCTGGATGAGTTAAACGATTCGCTTGCCAAAGTAGTTTTAGAGCCTCCGACCCAAAATTCTGTTCCTTGAGGTGAAGATGTCTAACGCGAACTATCCCCGCTTGATTCTTCCGACGGGATTCGACGAGAGACGCGCCTTCGAGACGCCTCTTCGGGGGTATCTCAGCGAAGCCTGCGTTGAAACCGAAGACGGTCTTCGATATCCTGTTTTCTTTGTCGATCCGGTTCGGCTCGCCCAAGATTTAGAGAGCGTCGTTCAACTCGGCGAGGTGTGTCTCGCCGAACCGGGCATGATCGTCGTCCCCGAAGTTAACCTTGAGACGATGGAAAAGGCCGTTCAGGCTCTTTGGCGTGAGGGTTTCTTCTCGCACCTCAAACCGCTCGTGCCGGCGGCTAAAAACGGTTTCATCGAACGTGCTTAGGATTTAGAGACAGTCCCGCAAGGGAAACTTCGTCGTCGTAACCGTGAGGGGCGGGGGAACGGATCGAAGAGCGGGTCGCTCACCGTTGCGGCTCAGAAAGCCAGTTGTAAGTCGTGTCGAGGGGCGAATCGAGCGCTGGTTTGGTGAACCCCGCCGTTCACATACGCCGTAGCAACAGGAGCGTTTGATCGTCTTGGAGTTCGGTCTGGCCGCTGAAATCGCGCACCGCGGCGCTGGCGGCATCGGCACAGGCTTCCAACGAGAGCGAGCGATTCGCTCCTCCCAACACTTCGCACAAACGCTCGCGGCCAAACATCTCTTTATGACCCGGCCCAAATGCCTCGGTCAAACCGTCCGTGTAGGCAATCAAGGTCTCGCCGCGTTTCAGATTCAACTCGGTATCCTCAATGCGCAAGTCGGGGACGGAGCCGATCAACATGCCCGGAGGCAGCGCGAGCGGTTCGACGCGACCGTTGCCGCGGCGCAGCAGCGGTGGCGGATGGCCTCCGCAAGCCAAAAGCAGCGACCCATCGCGGCGGTCGTAGATGCCGTGCAACAACGTGACGAACAAAGCCGTCGGGTTGTCTTCCGTGAGGGCGCGGTTGAGGTTTCGCAGCAATTCGGCTGGACCGCTCGCCGAGGGGGCCAAATGACGGATCAGCGTCCGCACCGCGATCATAAACAACGCCGCCGGCATGCCTTTTCCCGAAACGTCGCCGAGAAAGAAGGCCAACCGGCCGTCGGGTCGAAGAAAGAAATCGTAGAGATCGCCGCTCACTTGCCGAGCCGGGTGAACCCGCGCGAATAATTCCGGATCGCCATTGTCGAATAAAGCGAAGTCCGCCGGTAGAAAGGCCTGTTGGATGTCGCGGGCCAACAGGAGCTCTTGACGCAGCCGTTCCTCGCGCAATCTCTGAGCGTGCAGGTCGGCGTTCTCCAACACGGTGGCGACCTGGATGGACAACGCGGTCAAGAGTTCCAGATCGTCGGCGTTGAAGACGTGGCCGGCACGCAGACAATCGAGCTGAATCACGCCGAGACGCCGATTCTCGAAACCCACCAACGGCACGCACAAAAACGAGCGCAGCTTGAGCGAGATCATCGTGGCCGACAGTTCCAAGTTGGCATCGCCGGCCACGTCTTCGCTCAGCAAACCGACGCCCTCTTCGAGCGCGCGGCGAACGATGGTCCGGCTATACGGATAATCGGACTGCGTTTCCCCCTTATGCCGGCTGCGCTGGGCTTTGACTTTGAGATGCTCGCCCTCGCACAGCAACGCCATGCCGCGATCGGCTTGCGGGAAAAGATGCAATAAATGCTCCAACAGTCGTCCCAGAAGCGATTCCAGTTCCAAGGTGCGGCCCAGATGGCGCGCGATGTCCAGAACCACTTGCAATTTGTGCGCGGGGTTCTGGTTGTAGAGCGTAAGATTGGACGGGGCGGCGCTAATCTGAGCGCGAATGATCTGATCGGGCAGGGGCGGACTGCTCGGCGGAGGAGGCGGGTCGGGGCGAAGCCGCAGCACATAGGGGCCTATTTGAAGTACGTCTTTTTCGGTCAGCAGCGTTGGAGCGACGAGGCGCTTGCCGTTGAGAAACGTACCGTTGCTGCTGCCGACATCCTCGATGAAGTATTCGCCGCCGTGGCGTTCGACGCGGGCGTGTTGTCGGCTGACGGCGAGCGAGTCGAGATAGATGGCAACGTCCTCTTGCCGGCCGATGAGCAAACTATCGCCGTTCAGAGCAAAACACTGCCCCGCGTTGGGGCCTTTAATCGTTACCAGAGATACCATATACCCCTTTTACCGCGAATCGACTCGGTTTGCCAGTCCGCCGCGCCCACAAGACGAATCTTGGCGGCGCGGCGGGCGGACAAAACGGATTCTTCGCTCACTTCTTCTCCGACTGAGGAGCTTCTTTGGAGTCGAGAGGCGTCGTCGAACCGAGGGAGTCGCCCTCGACTACCATCGTCGGCGGCTGCCCCAAGGCGACAAACAGCTGGAACTGCGACCGATCGAACCCGATGACGGCGGCCAGCAAACGTTGACGAGCTGAAGCCAGACGTTCGGCGTTGTTGAGTACCTCAATCGGCAGGCCGCGATCCGTGGTGACGATGCGTTTCAAATCGCGTTGGAAACCGTCGGATGACTCTTGGACGCGACGGCGTTCGATCTCGATTGACTTGAACTGCTGGGCGGAGGTGTTGTACGCCTCGGACACTTCCTTATACACCCGATTGAGAACGGCGATGCGTCCCGCCTGGGCTTCGTTCAACTGGGCGCGTCGATCGCGGACGTGCGCGATATTGCCCATGCCGAAGTTTTGCAGCGTCCAATAGGCCATGACATCCACATCGACCCGCGAGGCGATGTTCCCGAAGACGGGGGTGGTATGCCCTCCGACTTGCCCCGCCCCATCGACCAGTTGCGAAGCTGGGATTTGTGGATTTTGAATGGCCGTGGCTCCGCCGCCAAAGTCTCCCGCACTGAGTCCCGCCCAGAGGGTCGGCCACAGGGGGCGCGTTTGCTCTTGACGCAACCGCGTTTGACTGGCACGAATGTTGGCGGCGGCAGCCATCAACTCGGGACGATTCCGCGCCGCCACTTCCAACAAATTCGGCAGCGTTTCCTTGGGGTCGATGAACTGGACGACCTGAATCGGCACCTCGCCGGTGTGCAATCGCGTGGCCGGATCGAGATTGAGCAAACGCGCCAGATCGGCTGCGGCGTTGGCCACTTCTTCTTGCACGCGCTGCTCCTCGAATTGCAGCTGTTGCAAGTCGGCGAGCGCGCGTTGGGCGTCCGCCTCGCGTCCCAGAGCGATTTTTGGGCTGGCATATTTGGCCGTCAAGCCCGCCACTTCCTGGAAGTCTTTCAACGATTGACGGATCACCGCCAATCGTCCCTCCGCTCCCATCATGTCCAAATAAGCCGAGGCCACGTCCAACAGAACCTGATTCCGTGTCGCCGCCGCCGCATAACGACGATTGGCAACGACCTGACGGGCGACGAGCGGTTCGTAGATGGCGTCGGCCAGCGGTTGAACGATCCACAAGCCGGGGATGCTCACCGAACCTGCGACGACCGAATAGGCACCGAGTCCATAATAGACCGCTTGGCGATCGACTTTCCGAATCTCACCGGGAGATCCTTGCAACGGACCATTGTGCAAATCGTAACTGGCACCGACGTTCAGGCTGGGCAGCAGAAGCACCTGAGCCTGCAACTGTTGAGCGCGCGCGACGCGGATGGCTTGATCGGCGATGGCGATGACCGGGTTCTCCACACCCGCCAACGACAGCGACGCATTCAGCGTGATGGGCAACGACTTCTCCGGGACCGGAATGGCGGGCGTGGCGATGCCATCCGCGGGGCTGGGGAGGGTGCGATCCACCTGATAGCCGGACTCGCCTATTCCCGTGGGCGGTCGCTTCGCCTCGTCCTTGTCCTTCTGGGCCACGGCATTGGGTTCGGCATCCGGTTGGGCAACGGCGACCGTGCGAGTGGGCGATGAGGGCTTCTCGCTTGCCGTCGCGCTCTCCGATGGACGCGCGGTCGCCAGCGGGCTTGCGTTCGGAACCTCGGTGGATACTGCCGAGGTCTGTACGATCTCGGTTGGCGGGGCGACCGCGGCCGCCGCGGCATCGGGGGATGTTTCTCGCGCCGCCTGTTGGAGCGGTCGATTCGTTTCCTGTGAAACGAGTGAAGCGACCGTCGGATTCGTCGCCGGGGGACGAACGAGGTGGCGTTCGCTGCTCCATTGACAGCCGGACGAGCCGCCCATCAATCCCAGCAGAGCCGCGCCAGCCGCTCGCCAGACCCGACGACCACGTTCATGGGGTGTTCTCGATCTCATGTCCCTATCCCATTCCTTCCGTGAGCGGTAGAAATCGTCGGAGAGAGTCTCTCTCGGCGCGCTCGACGATCCTTTGGGGGATAAGTCGAGCGCGCCGAAAACCGTAGGAGTCATCAATTTTTCGGAGAGCAGGTATTGCAGGCGGAGCAAGCTCCCGAACCGTTGGTCCGGGTGCAACCGGGCAGCAGCGGAGCCAATTCGGGCGGCGGGACAATATCCTTGGGCATTTCCCGCGCCAGGAGACTCGCCGGCGGCTGTCCCAACGCCACATACATGGCGAATTGGGATTCGTCGTAGTTGACCACGGCGTCGAGATAATTATTCCGCCCCTGAGCCAGCAATCGGAAGCTGTTGATTAGCTCGATCGGCAGGCCGGTGTCGGTTGTGATGATGCGTTTGTAGTCCTCTTCGTAGGCTTTTTGAGCTGAGGCCACGCTGTCCTGAGCGATCTTAATCTGCGCGAAACGAGCGTGAATGCCGGCGTAGGCCCTGGCCACGTCGTTGCGGACCATGTTGAGATCGCGCACAAACTCCAGCTCGCTGATGCGGCGTTCGCTTCGTGCAAAGCGGATTTGCGCGAAGTTGCCCAACCCCATGTTTTGAGCCGTCCAATAGAGAACCGCATCGACATCGACACGAGGGGCGAAGTTGCCGAAGCGAGATTCGTTGAAGCCTAGACCACTCGCAATATTACTGCCGCCGCCAAAGGTTCCAGAGCTAAGTCCTCCCCAGACGTTGGGAGAGAACGGCAAGATTTGAGCCTTGCGCAGCTCGTTGGTGGCCACGCGGATCGCAGCCCTGCGCGCCTCCAATTCCGGGCGGCGATTGATGGCGATCAGCAACAGTTCGCGCATCGGGATCGGTTCGGGCACGATGGGAGTGGGCACTACCCAACCGTCGTGTCCGTGCAGCTGGATCGAAGGCGGCACGTTGATTAACGCCGCCAGACGCGCGGAGGCGACGAGCATCTGATTCTCGGCGTCCACCGCATAATTGATGCGGTCGGCGTACTCGGCGGCGGCCCGATTGGCGTCGGCATCGCGACGCTGGCCTTTCGCGGCATTCGCGGCCGTCAACCGAGCGATGACATGGGCGTCGTCGCGGTTTTTCATGGCGACGGCGCGTCGCCCCTCGGCCCGCAGCAACTCCATGTAGCCGTTGGCCACCTGCAAGAAGATCTGATTGCGCACGGCCAGACTGTCGAACTGTTTGACGCGCACCGTCTGACGGGCGGCCAAGATGTCGAACACGATCCCGCCGGGATTACCCGTCCACAACACGCCGGGTATATTCACCGTGCCCGCCGCGATGGCTCCGCTTCCCAGACCAAGATACAACGCCTCGCGGTTGACCTTGAGGATATTACCGTCCGACTGTTGCACGGGGCCGGTGTGGGCATCGTAGTTGATACCGACGTTCAGATTGGGCAACATCTGTGCGAAGGCGGCAAGACGCATCGCTTCGGCACCGACGACCCGCTGCCGGGCGATGAGAATCTCCGGATTCTCGACGCCGGCCAACCGAAGTGCGCAGGCCAGATCGATCCCATTGACCGTGTCCGGCAGAATCGAAGGCGGCACTTGCGGCAAGTTCGCTTCGATGGTCGATTCGAACTTGCTTTCCTTGGGCGAATCCCTTCGAGGCGAAGGCAACGGTTGGTCCTTTTTCGCCTCGTCCTTTTTCGCTTCGTTCTTTTGATCCGGTGGCTCCAAGGGATCTTGTGGGAAGGCGGCGACGTATCCTCCCCACAACCACACGGCCAGTAATCCGGTTCGCCACCATCGAGCGCGGTTGCAACCGTTCATTTTTCCTCCTCGCAAAGATGGCCGCCGGGCCAAGCGCGGCGGCAACAGGGGCGAGAGGGCGGCATGTCTCGAATGAAATCGGGGACGGCATCGATTGGGTAAAAGCTCACGCGCTTGCCTCGACACCCGTAACGACCCATCTTTTCATTCCAAGCGTGTCTTCAGGTAAAACCCGCATCCTCCGTAAATCACATTGGGCTTATCGGTATGGAGCAGCCCCGCGAATTAGGAAAACTGACTGCCCTTTTTCGCGCAACTCCGAAGAACTCTCAAGTTTCCCCTCTCCCGCTGCCGCCCTTCTCCGCGTATAGTTCTTAAGAGGCACTCACCCGACGACTTGCTCGACGCAACGCCAGAAGCGATGCACCGACACCTGTGGAAGCGGGTCGAAAGGTTCGTGGCTCTCCGAGAGTTTCTCTCTCGCTACGATGTGTTGATGCCAGCGCCCGCTCTCGACCGATTCGGAGTCCGCGTATGTCCCTCTTCCGTAACATTTTGGTCGGCGTCGATCTGACCCAGTACGACGCCACGACATTACAACCTTCTCACGTCGCCCGTTCCGTCGTGCAACAGGCCTTGTGGTTGGCGGAGCAAACCAAGGCTCGATTGACTTTCTTCTCCGTTCTCGACCTTAGCATCGAATCGCTACCGCATTTGGACGAAACCGACTTTCGCTATCTCACGACCACCGCCGAACGCACCGCCGCCACGATTCTGCACGGTCTCGTCCAACAGGCGCGGGCCAAGGGCATCGAAGCCACCGACAAACTGGCGTTGGGGAGCGTATGGCTGGAGATGGTGCGCCAGTCGCTCCGCGACCAACACGATCTCGTCCTGATCGGAACCCGCGATCGCAGCGGCATGGAACGGATGTTGTTCGGCAGCACGGCGATCAAGTTGGTGCGCCGCTGCGCTTGCCCGGTCTGGGTGGCCAAGCCGGGAGACGATCCCAATCCGTTGAAGATTCTCGTTGCCAGCGATCTCGATCCGGTCGCCGAGGAGGCGCTGCGCTTGGTCGTCGAGTTGGCGCGCGTCGTGCCGGCGCAGATTCGTCTCCTCCACGTCGTCGATTTTCCACTCGATCGCCATTGGTGTACCGGATTGCCCAGTGCCAAGGAGACCGCCTATCGCCATCAAGTGCGCGAGCGCGCCCTGCAAGGATTGGAGAAACAGATCGAGCGCGTCGGAGGGGCCGAGCTTTCGCCGCCGGTCAAGATCCACCTCGTCGATGAGATCGGCATCTTGCCGGACGAAGGGATTCTGAATTTTTTGAAGAACAATGCCATCGATCTAGTTGCGATGGGGACGGTGGCGCACGGCGGCTTGGCCGGAGTGATGATCGGCAATACGGCGGAACGCCTGCTGCCGGAGTTGACGTGTTCGCTCTTGGCCGTCAAACCGAAGAGTTTCGTCTCGCCCGTGCGGTTGTGAGCGAACGGAGAAGCCCCTCTCGCCTGAGTACAGGGGCGAGGGGGTAAGAGAGTGGCTCTCAGCGACGCCAAGAAATGGCCTCGTCCGACGCGCCGCGAAGCGTTGGGTAGTGCAAACGCCGAAGGCAATGTGGTAAGATCCAAGTAGAGACGACGCCCCAGAATGGACCTTTGCGATCATGGCGATCAAAATCACTTGCCCCCATTGCAAAAGGGGTATGCTCGTTCCCGAACAAATGGCCGGTAAGACGGGCCGTTGCAAAGCGTGCAAACAGGTTCTCACCGTGCCGGAATTGACGGCGAACGCTGCGACGCAAGCCGAAGCTCCCTCGCGGGAAGTTCCGCCGCCTCCCGCCGCCGATGTCGAGGCCGAGGCCGCCGCGCTGTTTGCCGACGAGCCAAAGCCGGTGGAAGCGCCGGTCGATACCCGACAAGTCGATCTCAATTGTCCGTATTGCGACGAGGCGATCCACTTCCCCATCGACCTCGCCGGCAAACGCGCGCCCTGTCCGGAATGCAAGCAAATCATCAAAGTGCCGGAGTTGGTCAAGAAAGATCCCAAGGATTGGCGCAAGGTCGAAGCGCGCGGGCCGACCGGCGCGCGTCTGCCGGACGCACCGGCGCTCGAAGGAGCTTGGGGTTCGGCGCGCGCCGCCGCCGTGGGAAAGCAAACGCTGGTTCAGGCCGGTGTCATTCCCGAAAAAGAGCTTCCGCGAACGACGTGGCAGAAACTCCGCTGGCCGGTACTCGGAGTCGCCCTGCTCTTCTTCTTGGGTGGAACGGGATGGATGGGTTCTCGTTGGTGGAGCCAACGTGCCTTGGGCCGTCTCTTGGACGAGGCTTACGCCTATTCGGCGTCGGCGGATGCCAAGCCCGTCGAACGCGCCGCGCTCGAACTGCAAGCCGCCCAGTATTGTCTGAATCCAAAGACCGAAAGTCCGGCCAAGAACGCCAACGAGCATTTCGGCAAGGCGTTCGCCGCCTTGCGATCGGAAACCAAAAGCAAGGAGCGCGACGCCCTCCTGATCGACTTGGCGACGGCGGAAGTCGATTTGGGCGGCAGCAAGGAAGAGGCCGACCGCGAACGGGCCATCCCTTGGGACAAGACACAGCCTGCCCTTGAGGCCGCGCTGCGCGAAATCGGCGACGGCGAAGCGCGATTGCTGGCGCTTCGCGCCGTGGCCTCTCGTCTGCTGGCGCGCGGGCAGACCGACCGCATTGTGCCGATGGTCCATCGCGTCTACGCGGCCAACGATGCCGACAAGGCCGCCGCGCTCGCCGTCGTCGCATTCGCGTTTCTGAAAGGCAACGAGAATACGAAGGCCGAGAAGAGCGCAGCCGACGCACTGGCGCTGTACGACAATAAATCGCCGCCCCCCCTGCGCGCCGAGGTCGTCGCCCTTGCCGAGACATTGCAGATAAAAAAAGTGCCCAAAGTCGAGAAAAGCGACGAAGACAAAGCCAACGCCCACATCGGCAAAGTCGAGGGCTTGGCGCGTCGGGGCGAGTGGGACGCCGCCCGCAAGTTGGCAAGCGGCGATGCCTTCGGCGAGGCGGCGCGGTTCCGCGCTCAGCTCGGTTTGGCCGCCGCCGCCGTCGATGCCCAGAACCCCGATGCGGTCGATCTTGAAACGGCGATGAAGACCGCCGAGGCCAGAGCCGCCGCTAAGCCGGAACTCTCGTGGCAGGTGTATCGTCTCATTCTGTTGGCGTTACGGACGGCGATGCCGGAAGAACGCATCGAAGCGCTGGCGGATAAAATCGGCGATGTCGCGCTGCGCGGACGGGCGCAATTGGCCGTGTTTCGCGCGCGGCTCGAAAAGGCGAAACAGCCCGTCGAAGACACCGCCGCCGACAACATCGACGACAAGAGCAGTGCCCATTTGTTGGCGGCGCTGGACTTGGCGCGGCACAATACCCGCTACGGTTCCAACTATGCCGCCGTCATTCAGGCTTGGCCGCTCCCGCGCAAGGCTTTCGGCGCGCTCGGCACGGCGCGCGGGTTGCAGGACCGTGAAAAGTAAATCGTAAGGGGCCGACGACTAGCAGTACTCCGCTACGCCCCTCTCCCCTGTGTACAGGGGCGAAGCCGATTTGAGAGCTGGAGAACGACATGAAAAGAGTATTTCTCTCCCTTGTATTCACCGTCTTGGCCTCCTTGCCGGCGCGCGGACAGCAAGAAGCCTCGCCTTATGCCGAGGATCTGCGATTTATCAACGAACTGCGGACGCGCGGCTACAGCGACCTGGCGCGCGATTATCTCGATCGTCTGACCAAAAGCGCGCCGCCGGCGATGCGCAACGAGTTCGCCCTGGAAGGCGCGCTGATCGAGATGGAGGCGGCCAACGAAGAACCGGACAGCGGCAAACGCATCGCGCTCTACGGCCAAGCGCGCGATAAGTTTCAACAATTCTTAAAGGCCAATCCGCGTCATCCGCGCGCCGCCGAAGCGCAATTCGACATCGCTCGCGCTACCACCCTACAGGGCAAGGCTCAACTCAGCCGCGCGCGGCTCGAAAGCGATCCCAAGCTGTTGGCCGACGAAGGAGCCAAGGCGCGAGTTACCTTGGCGGAAGCCGCGGCGATTCTCCAAAAGCTGCCCAAAACACCGGCCACCGACTTGGCCATCGCCCTCAATCTGCTCGATCAATCCGAGACCTACCTGAACACGGCCAGCGACGCCGACACGGCGGCAAGCAGCAAACTCGTTCAGGAAGCGAGTAAACTTCTCGATCCGCTCGCTGCCGGCGAATCGTCGAGCAAGATCACCTGGCAAGCCCGCGCCTGGTCCGGCCGTTGTCTCGAACTGCTCGACGTGCCGCGCAAAGCGCTCGACAAGTATCAGACCGTCACCGGAGCGACCGGAACGCCGGTGCAAGACGGTAAGCGCTTGGCCTCCTACTTCGTTCTCTTGGCGTGCCGCAAAGCCAAGGAAACTCCCGATAAAAAGCCGCTCACCAACGAGTACCTCATCAAGAAGGCGACCGAATGGTTGGTCGATTACCCCAACTATAAGAACACTCCGGAAGGCTACGGCGTTCAATATCTCTTGGCCGAAACGCTCTTGATCGTGTCGGAACAAGAAAAAACGCCGCCCCTCGAGAAAAAGAATGCCGTCGTCAACGCCCGCAAGTATCTCGGCAACATCGAACGCACCGAGAACGACTTTACCGACCGGGCCAAGGCGCTCAAGCTGGCGGCGATGGACAAACAGGGCACTTTCAAACTGCCCATCGCCAAGCTGAACACTTTCGAGGATTGCTTCGCCCGCGCGCAGTTCGAGCAACGAGAGATCGGCAAAGACGCCAAGAAATTCGGCGACAACAAGCAGGAGGCCGAGGCGGCGAAGAAGGAACATCTCGCCAACATCATCGCCGCCCTGCGCTTGGGCCTCACCAAACCCGACGCCGCCAAGCTGCCTTCCGAGCCGAACGTGGCGCGCGCGCTGTTGACCTATTATTTGCTGGAAGAAAAAAAGTATGCCGAGGCCATCGAAGTCGGCGAGGCGTTCGCCAAAGCCAAACCCAACGTCCCGCAAGCCTCCACGGCCGCCATTTACACGCTCTTGGCCCACGGGCGCTTGCTCGCCGAGCGCGAGAGCAAAGCCGTCGATGCCAAGGCGTTGAAGAACGATCCGCAATATAAGGCCGACAAGGAGCGGATGCTGGAGTTCGCGCGCCGCATGACACAGCTTTGGCCCCGAGACCGCGCCGGGGACGTGGCCCGACACGAACTCGCTTCCCTCCTCCTCCGCGACGACAAGATGGCCGAAGCGATTCGGGAGTTGGCCGCCATCACGCCGGCTTATCCGTCCTACGTCAGCACGCAATTTCTACTGGCGCGAGCCGCCATGCAATTGGCGAATCAAGACAAGGATAAGGGCGATCCCAACGGCTACCACGCTCGGGCGCTCGCGGCGTTGAGCAAACTCCCCGAACCGGACGCCTCCGCCGACGCCGAGGCGCGGGGCGATTATCTTCAAGGCAAACTGTTGCTCGCCCTCGAATGGTACAAGCAAAAAAAGCTCAAGGACGTAGACGATCTCATCGCCAAACTCAAGCCGCAAGTGGAGACGTGGCAGCTGGATTCCGATCCCGAAAAAGAGAAAGAGAAGCGAAAAAAGTTTGAAGACGGGCGCGTGCAACTGTTGCTCTACTCCGCCGTGCTGCAGGCCAACGATGCCTTCAAGGCCGGCAAGTATCAAGAAGTGACCAAACGACTCGATCCCCTGGTCGATCGGTTCAACGCCGACGCGCTGCCGCAGTTGAAGGAAAGCGACATGGGGCCGGGACTGATTGGACTCGATCTACGCGCCAACGTGCAGATCAACAATCTGGCACGGGCGCGCGTCGCCGTCAAGGCGCTGCAACTGCTGCAAACCGATAAGACGGCGGAGAAAGTTGGCGACAGCACTTCGACCGTGTTAGGGCAGTTGGTCGGGCTGATTACCCAGCAAATCGACGAACTGCGGAAAAAAGGCGACGCGGAGAGTCTGCAAAAAGCGAAGGCGGGCTTCTCCTCGATTCTCAACGATGTGGCGGGCGGACAGAAGAAACCGACCGCGCGACTCGCTTTTATGCTGGCCCGCTGCTACGCCGGCATGGACGAACACGAAAAGGCCGTCGATCTGCTCCAGACTTTTGCCACCGAGGCTCAAGGTGCCGACGCGCCGCTGCATCACGCCATTCAGTTGCTTCTCGCGCAGGAGTATCGCCGAGTCAAAAAGATCGACGAGGCCCGCAAGCTACTCGACGAGATCGTCAAGGGAAAAGACGGCAAGGGAGGCTGGGGCGCGAAAAACATCGACGCGCAGAAATCTCTCGTCCTGCAATTGGAAGAAGAGCAAAAGTACGCCCCCGCCGCTCTGCTGAGCGACAAGTACGTCAAGCAACTGGTCCGCCGGCTCGACGACAACAAATATAAAGATCACTATTTCGACTTCTATTACCATCTGGTTTATAACATGCTGAAGCACGGCCAGGCCGCGACCGATTCCACCAAGAAGGCCAAAGCCATCCGCGATGCCGCGCAGCGCATCGTCGATCTGGAGAAGGCGCAAGGCGGATTCGGAAGCGACGAATCGAGAAAACGATTCGAGGAACTGTTGGAGAACGAAGCCGACCTGCGCCAACAGTACAACGACCTCAAGGGTAAGAAATAATCGCCGCGCCGTTCGCGCCAAGTCTTCACCGAATAGGGAGCGATCTCCATGAAGCGATTTGTTTTGACTCTCGGATTGGCCGCTTTTGTGGGAGGCGGTCTGTTGTGGGCGGAGGATACCGTCTATTTCCAAGAACAAGGACAGAAAAAGCAGCAGAGCGTTACGGGAACCATCGAGAACGAATCGCCCAATGGGATTCAGTTGAAGACCAAGGGCGGAGCCGTCAAGGACATCTCAACCTCCAGCATCGTCCAGGTCGAGTACGGCAACGAGGTCGTCAGTAAAATTCAGTTTCGCGCTCCGGACAATCAGCTTATCCGAGCGTTGGAAGAGACTCGTCCCGATAAAAAGGCGGACCTACTGCGCCAGGCTCTCGGCGGCTTCGAAGCGCTCGATCGCATGGAACAAGGGGGCACCAAGCTGAGCGGACTCGCCCCCATCCATCGCTACCTTCAATATCGGATCGTGCAGATCAAGGCGTTGCAAGCGCGCCTCGATGTCGGCCAGCGCGACGCCACCATTGCCGCGCTCGTCGAATACAAGAACAGCTTCGGCGACGGCTGGGAGATTGTACCGGCCTTGCAACTGTTGGCGTCGTTGCAAGTGGACAAGGGCGACAACGAAGCCGCAAGCCAAACCTACGCCGCGCTCGGCAGCGTTGCCGGACTCGCCCCGGAACTCAAACTCCAAAGCCAACTGCAATCCGCCCGGTTCCTGATGCGCGCCGACAAGTTCGCCGATGCCGAACGCAAGCTGTCTCAAGTCGAATCCGCGTTGCCTCGCGACGATCCCCAGCGCGCTTTCGTCAACGTCTTTCTGATGCAGTCGCGCATCGCCCAAAAGGGCAATCTCGACGGCATCGACAAGCGACTGACGGAGATTGTGCGCGCGGGTAAGGACGAACATTTGCTCGCCCTCGCCCACAACGTACTCGGCGATTACCGCCGCGCCAAGAACGAGAGCGAAAGCGCGTTCTGGGAGTATTGCAAGGTCGATATGCTGTACAATCGGGACCGAGAGGAACACGCCAAGGCGCTCTACTATCTGTCGAAGCTATTCGCCCAAGCGCCGCACAACAACGCGGATCGCGCGGAGGCGTGCCGCAAACGCCTCCTCTCCTCCACGTTCGACGGCACGCTCTACCAACGCCTGGCAGCCACCGAGAAATAGGCGAACCGGCAGCGTAAGCTGCCGGGTGGCAGTGCCATCACCCGGCAGCTTACGCTGCCGGTTCGCCTTACCCGGCAGCTTACGCTGCCGGTTCGCCTTACCCGGCAGCTTACGCTGCCGGTTCGCCAATACTGGAAATTCGCCCTTGATGATGAGACGAGGAAATTCCTATAATCTCTCTTCACCCAATCTATTTGGGGCCGTAGCTCAACTGGGAGAGCGCAGCGTTCGCAATGCTGAGGTTACGGGTTCGATCCCCGTCGGCTCCACTCCAACGAAACCCATCACGGCAACAATGCCGTCCGTTCGTCGTGGCCAACCATGCGATTGAAGTTCTGCACCGCCACGCCGCTCGCTCCGCGAATCAGGTTGTCCTCGCACGCCAGCACCACAATCGTCTCGCGCACCACGCGCACGGTAACATCAAAGAAATTCGTGCCGGAGCAGTCTTTGGTGGCCGGTAGATGTTCGACCACGCGGACGAACGGCGCGCGGGCATAGTAGGCGCGGTACATCTCCAGCAGTTCTCGCTCGGTCAACGGTCGGCGCGGCACGGCGTAGATCGTCGAAAAGATGCCGCGATTCATCGGGATGAGGTGCGGCGTGAACAGCACCTCGACGGCTTCACCCGCCACCTCCGACAAGGCTTGTTCGATCTCCGGCGTATGGCGATGTTTGCCGACTTGATAGGCGCTGACGCTCTCGTTGCATTCGGGAAAGTGCGTGGTCAGCTTCGGTGTCCGTCCCGCGCCGGAGACGCCGCTCTTGCTGTCGATGACGATGTGCCGCAGTTCGATGGCTCGCTCGGCAATCAGCGGAGCCAGGCCGAGGATGCCGGTCTGCGGATAGCAGCCGGGATTGGCGACGAGTTGAGCCGTGGCGATGTCGTCGCCATACAACTCCGGCAGTCCGTACACCGCCTGGGCCAAATGTGCCAAATCTTCATGGCTCTCGCCGTACCACTGCGCATAGACGTTGGGATCGCGCAAACGGTAATCGGCGCTGAGATCGATCGCGCGCATGCCGCGCTGAAGCAGCGCTGGCACGGCACTCATGCTGGCACCGTGCGGCAGACAGCTGAACGCGAATTGCACGCCGCGCGCCGCCAAACGATCGGGATCGAATGGTTCGCAACGAAGGTCGATCCGTCCGGTCAAACTCGGATGCAGCTCGGCGAGACGTGGCGTATCCCTCTGACGCGAGGTAACGGCAACGATTTCGACACCGGGATGGCGCAAGAGAATCTTAATCAGTTCCAGGGCCGTGTATCCGGAACCTCCGAGAATGGCTACTTTTGTCATATTGAAAATCTCAAAAATCGTTTTTATCTCAAATTGCGCCCATCATTATTTTAACTAGCGAAACTCGCGCGTCCATCGCGGGGCCAGCGATACGGGCTTATCGCGCAGATTGTGTATCGCTAATGTCTCCCCATCCGCCGCCGTCTCCGCCACGGATAGAACGCGCAGACCGAGGACGGGAAACTCCCGCCCTCCCCGGCAGGAGAAACCGTTTTCCACCGCGACCTCAAGCTCCATCCGAACGCGAAGGAGTCGATCGTGGACGCGTAGACCGTCGCTCGTCGGCGAGCGGGCGAGAAGAAGGCTCTCGCTGTTCAGCACGTCTTCGAGACGGTAGAGCGCGGCGAGAGGCGTGAAATCGAATTGCTCGAACAGCGCTCGGATACTGCTGGGAGTGCTGCGCAGAAAGACGAAATCGGCGGCGGCGAGTCGAGCATCGAGCAGCGACACGATCCCCGGTCGCAGCCCTTCGCCGATGGATTCGAGAGGTACTCCGGAAAGGGGAGGTCGAGCGAGAAGGCGCACAAAGAATTCGTCCTGAGCGGACACGTCGATTTCGGTTGCGAGCGCATGAAGGCGTTGCCTCGCCGTCGAAGGACTGAACGCCTCGGCGGAGAGCAACAGCGTCGCATCCGGCTCGCCGACGCGCTTACCGACGCCGAACGGGCGGTCGAGGAATAGGCCCAGCCCCATTTCGCGCCATTCCTCGTCGCAATCCAAATCGACGAAACTTTGTCGCAGCGCCTCGCGTTCCGAGTCGTCGAGCAGGACCAAGCGATCGCCTTCGTACAAGAAACGGGAGCGTCGCGCCGGCTGTTCGATCTGTTCCGCCGACACGCGCGGATGGCTCGACGGCAAGACGCGGCGATTTTCCCCAGGCGAAGTCGGCAAGTCCGGAACGGCATGTCCTTCGTAGCGCCGGCGCAGCAGCCAGCCCTGGCGCAGCGCGCGGCGACGAATCCGCTTCGTCCGCCGTACCCCTGCATCGTCCCCCTCGCCGTCGAGGTAAACGCCGGGCCGCCGCCGTAAGAGCTTTCGGTATTCAACGAGGACGGCATCGAGCAGAAGGACATCGGGATAGTTCGCGCCGCGATGGTGGAAGATCACGAGATCGTAGGCGGTCAGATGTCTGCCGATGTGCCGCAGTAGGAAGCTCAAGAAATCGACGATATTTTCGATGGTTAATAGAGATTCTTCCACGGCGGCGCGGAGAAACGCCAACGTCTTGTCGACGAGATCGGTATACGGCGAGAGCGAGACTTCGTTGAACAGCAAACGCAGCAGCGCGGGCAATTCGGCGCGCGTTCGGGCGCACTCGGTCCATCGGCGAACGAAGATCGCGGACGCCTCGCGCATCTCTTCCACCGGCACGGCGTGAAGGAACGTCTCGAACCAATGAGCCTCTTCGCGCGGATGGAGTCCGGGAATGAGCATGTCGGCCACGAAGGCGCGCCAGTCGCGCGCGGGCCGGGCCTCCGGCGGAGCATCCGGACGATAGCAGTAGAACAGATGACCGAACGAGAAAGCGGGCAACGGCGTTTCGAGGGAGGACAACGGCAGCCGGCTCGTGCCGACCACCGCCAGAAATAGCTGACACGCCAGCTCGTCGATTAACTCCGCCGTCGATCCGAAGGCGTCGAGGGCGATCGTGCCGACGCGCTCGCGCAGCCACTTGCGGGTTTCCCGGCTCCGATAGACATTGCCGCCGGAGTCGTAGCCTTCCCAGGCATAGCTATCGAGGGATCGAACGACGTGCAGTTCGTTGGCCCCGCTATCGAGATACAGCGCCAACAGCGGTTCGCCGGATCGTTCTCCCTCCGGAGTTTGCGCGTATACTTTCCACGACTCGAACGTGCGGCGTTGGCGCGTGTGGGCCGGATCGAGCAGTTGGCCGCGAAAGATTTCCCAAACCAGTTCTTCGGCTTCGACGTGTTCCCATTCGAGATCGAGCTGCGAGCCTAAGAAGAAGTGCGCCGGTCGAAACGTCTCGGCCACCACCGCTTGTACACCATACGAGATGAATGGAGAGGGGGCGCTCGACCGCGGCAGTCGAAATCGCATCATGACCATTTGCTCCCAGACTCAGGATTCGGTCGATCGCGGGGCGGGGCCGACGGAGTAGCCGAGTGGTTCGAGAATCGGTATCAGCTGCTCGGCCTCGGCGACGGCTTGCGGCGAGTCGAGGGCGGCGCGAGCGATGGCCGCATACCAAAAGCGCTCGCGGTCGCGCGGTGGAAGTTCGGCGGGATCGATACCCCATTGACTCACCGCGTCGCGGTCCCAACGCATCTTTTTGAGCAACGCCGCCAAATCGCGCCAGCTCATGCCGGACGATACGAGCGTGCCATCGGAGCGCGCAATTCGCCTTCCCACCAAGATGTGCAGCAAGCCGCGAAACCGTTTGCGAACGGCCGCGCGATCTCGAACGGCTTCCAGCAATTCGCGTAGACTTTCCATGCCGACGCCCCGCTGCCAAGTACCGAACGCGGTAAGCGCCTCGCGGAGCCATTGTCCGCGATCTCCGAGGGAAGCGCTCGGTCTCTGTTATGGTAGCATCCCGCCGCGCGAAGCTGAACCCTATTCTTTCGACTTCGGTATTTGGGAAGACAAGGCAAAAGGCGCAAGAAGGGCAATCGCCTCGCTCTCCACACATGCAAAGCCGTCGCACGCTACAAATGCGCTACAGCCCGCGCAATCGAACGCGGAATCGCTCGCTCTTCTCCACTCGGCATTTCTGGAGATTGACGCCTAACCCTGCCAGAATTACTATATTAACAGTCTTACGCATCTTCTCCTAATTACCAGAGTTGGGAGAGAGCGCTTCCGAGGGAACGAGGAGATGCGTTTTGGATGATTTGGCTCGCGGGTTTCAAGCCCTTGGAGGGCTTTTCGTTTACCTAGGTTCCCCTTTCAGTACTGGGAGACATTGAACGATGTACAGTGTTGTTTTGTTGGCGGCTCTGTCGACGGGCGGCGAAGTGCCGGCCGGTCTGTTCAACCGCGGATGCTGCGGCGGTAGCAGCAGTCATCACGTTAGCTGCTCCGGCGGGTGCTACGGCACGAGCTGCAGCGGCAGCCATCGCAAGCATCGTACCCACGGATGCTGCGGCGGCAATTATTCTTGCACGGGTGTGAGCTGCCACGGTAGCAGCTGCTTCGGCGGACATCGCAAACATCGTGGCCACAAGAACTGCTGTGGCTGCACCGGAACCGTCACCACCGTGAGCTGCACTGGGACCGTGGTTCCGGCTCCGGTCGTCGCTCCTCCGGCCAAAGGCAAGGTCGGCCTCGACAATGTCGCTCCGGCGACGTTGATCGTCCGCGTCCCGGCCGAAGCGCGTCTGACCGTGGACGGCCAGATCACCAGTTCGACCTCGACCCAGCGCGTCTTCGTCACGCCCGCCCTCAGCCTCGACCGCGTGTACAACTACACGATCGAAGCCGAATACATGCGCGACGGCAAGCTCGTCAAGATCAGCAAGGAAGTGGCCGTGAAGGCCGGCGATGAGACACGCATCAGCTTCGGCGACGAAGCCACCCGTGTCGCCAGCCGCTAATTGTCCACGACTCGCCGCGGATATCCTCCGCAACGAAGGGAGAGTCTTTCGACTCTCCCTTCGTCGATTTTTACCTCCGCTTATCCTCTCTTCTTCGGCTCCGCTATTTCTTTAATGCGAACGGCGAAACTATCGTTGACCACGACCACTTCGCCGCGCGCCAACAGCACGCCTTGAACCAAGAGATCGACCGGCTCGGTGACGGAGCGATTCAGTTCCAAAACGGAATGAACATTCAGATTCAGCACCTCGCTGATGGGCATGGTCACGCGGCCCAGTTCGGCGGTGACAACGACGGTGACATCGAGCAGTCGATTCAACGGCGCGGGAGTGCCCGGAGTCGCCGGCGCGCTTAGCTCGGCAAAGTCGGCCACGCGCGCCACCACGTCGGGACGGGGCGAACGAACCGCGTGTTCACCCCCCTTGAGCGCGGCGGAAGGATGGACGACGCTTTCTGGGGCGAGAGATTCGCTTTCGACGGCCATGCTTTGCTCACTCCCGAAGGGACTCGATTTGCAGCGATTGCCGAGCGCCCACTCGGCCCGGCCAACCGCGAAACTTCAGTCGGCTATCGACCCGAACCGTCAGCGGATCGCCGACGCGCTGCTTGAGAATCAGTAAATCGCCCGCCGTCAATGCCGCCAGCTGAGCGAGGGAGAGTTCAATCGTGCCGAGGTCTACGCTCACTTCGACGGGCAGTTCGCGCACCACCCCTTCCAGCTTGCGCGCGGCTTCTTGCGGCCTCAGCGACGGCTCCACGATCTCGGCCCGCGTCAGGCGCTCGAAAAGGGTCTGGTACGGAGCGAGCCAATACCATTCTTGTTCGCCGAACGGCCCGCGCAAGACAAACGTGCATTGCAATACCTGCTCCGCTTTCACGAACAGGCGCGTCCAGCGCGGCGACGGTTCGCGCTCGCGCACGGTCAACGCCAGCGGTTCTCCGGCGGTCCACGTCTCATGCAAGACGGCGGCGCAGAGGCTCTGCATGAGATACTCGCACAGCGACAACTCGACTTCCGTTAGCTCGCGGTCTTCGGGAAGCTCCGTCGGCGTCTCGCCCATGGCGGCGTTGACGAGAGTTAAAGCCAGCGGTCGCGTCCAGACGAACAGCATGTCGGCGGGAGCGTCGCCGATGGAGACTCGATAGCCGATCACCGGGTTGGGAAGCGCCGAGAGTACCTCAATGGGCGAGGCATTCTCGACACCGCTCAACGTCATCTCGATGCGGAATGGCAGTTCTTTGGCGGCTTTCTCCGCCGCCAACTTACTGGCCACGCGCATCCAGGCCGTCAAACGCTGTTCCAGCGTTGCCGCCAAGCGATCCGGCTTGCGAAAGTCGTATGCCCTTAGCGTCATTGCACCACGAATTCTTCAAAGAAGATGTCGAGGATCTTTTCCGGTCCATCGGGAAACAGCTCTCCGTTGAACTGCTGCCACATCTCGCGGCGCATCTTGTTCTGACCTGCCGCGCCGCTGACTTCGGGGAGAGACTTGTCCGATAGATGGGCGATCAACCAGTTCTTCAACGCCGGTTTCTTCTTTTGGATCAACTCGGCTATCGCCTTCTCCTCGTGCGCATCGACGACGAGGAGAATCTTCAACTTCAGATAGCGCGTCAGGCGCTCTTCATTCAGGTTTACCAGGATGGGATCGCCGAAGGTGACGTAGGCTTGTTTGCCGCTCGATGGGGCATGGCCTACTGCCTCCTTGGCATGTTCGCCCTTGGATGGTTCGTGAAAGAGAAAGTAGGGCACGACTCCACCCGCGCCCAAGGCAAGAATGCCGCAGACGCCCAGGAGGATCATCGTCGTCTTGCCGCCGCCCTTCGCGGGCGGCGCGGTGGTTTCATTGGCCATGAGGGACGCCTCCCGCGTCTTCGTACGGGACAATCATCGGTTCGCGGTGAGGCCGAGCTTGAGAAATGCGCGAACAATCAGGCAAGCGTTGTCTTTAGCCATTCATGGAAAGAACGCAAGTGGACGCGCATGGCCGCTTCCTCGACAACCTCTTGCGTCACCAATTGGGCCGCCAGCTCTTCGGGCGGCTCTAACTGAAGCGCCAGGAGCGCGTACAAGTGCTTGTCCGTCAAACCGCGTTCGAGAACGATCTGGTCGAAGCGACGTCGGCTGGCGCGCTGTTCGCGCAGAATGGGTCGGAGTTGCGAAGGCGTCAACCAACCGAGCCGAAGGACCAAGCGTCCCGGCGACTCGAAGTTGGCCGCCGAACGCCGAACGCCGATTCCAAGGTGTTGCGGCTCCCATATTCCCCGCTCGGACAACCAGACGCTGAAGAGGCGCTTCTCCACCGCCGCTAGGAAGCGTTCGTCCGCCGCGGTCAGCAACGAGACGAAGGAGACTTGGTTTTTGCCGGTCGTCTTGGCCGCATACATGGCGCGATCCGCCTCGGCCAGAAACTCCTTGGCCGAAAGAGGATAGGTGCGAGGCAAGCAAACCACCGCGCCCAGCGACGCGCGGAGTACGGCGAAGTGCCCGTCCTCGCCGATCGTTCGCCGATTGAAGTCTTGCCACAGCCGCTCGGTCATGGCGCGGAGGCCATTGGGCGAAGTGTTCTCAATGAGAATGCAAAACTCGTCGCCGCCGTAGCGAGCAACGATGTCCCCTTGGCGCACGGCGGCGAAGAGACGATCTGCCGTCTCGCGCAGCACTCGGTCGCCAAAGAGGTGGCCGGAGCGGTCGTTGATCCCCTTGAAATCGTCGAGATCGAGAAAAACCAGGCCGAGAACCGTGCCTCGGCGGCGCGCCCGGCGGAACCGGACGATTAACTCCTGTTCCAAGCAGCCTCGGTTGAAGGCATCGGTCAGCGGATCGCGGCGCGACTCGTGACGGAGACGGCGAACCTGATCGCGCCAATGTTGCGTCTCTTGTTCCGCCTGACGCTTCTGCTCCAAAATGCGCAGTTTGTCCGCGCTCGTCTCCACGGTCAGCTTGACCAATTCCTCCGAGGCCAATGCAATGATGCGGCCATAATTGTCGAAACTGCCTACTTTGATGTCCATCAACTCGGCGAACTCTTCGATCTTTTTAGCCGCCGGCTCCAGGAACGCGGCGAGATCGGCATCGTTCAAGCCGTATTGTTCGCGCGCGGAGACGAGGATGTCTCGAAGCAACTCGGCGTCGCCTTCCCGTCGTTCGCCCTGAGCCGAGGGAAGCCGCGCGATCTGTCCGGCGAAGGCCAACAGACGCGCGCGCTTGACCACCGGATGCGGCAGATCGGCGGCCAATTCTGGAGCATGATGGTAGCGAATGGCTTCGGTGATGTCTTCGGGCAGACGCCATCGGCCTAGAAGGAAAGCGCTTGCGTCGGCGTGATGGATGCCGAACGCTTCTTCTTCCAAGCGGCACTGTTCGCGCGACAGTTCGGCGAGCGGGCGCTCCAGGATTTGGGTGTAAGCGGAGGCATCGAGTTGTTGCAGCGCCAACATGCCGAGATCGCGCAAGAGACCGGCCACGAGATCGTCGTCGGGATTGGGTCGCCCCAAGTGAACGGCCAACTCCTGAGCGATGATCGCGCCGGCGACCGATTCTTTCCAAAACGTTGCCGACGGCGGCGGACACGTCATTTGCCGCTGCATGGCCGGCAACGACAGGCCAATCGCCAACGAACGCACCGGCTTGAATCCCAACAGCGCAATGGCGCGTTCGATGGAACTGATGGCGCGCGGCAAACTGTACAGCGCCGAATTGATCGTCTTCAGGATTTTGCCGCACATCGCCGGATCGCGATGAATGATCGCGGCGAGGTCCGAGGGCGAACAGTCGAAGCGACTGGCTCGTTCGAGAACCTGTAAGACGATGTTTGGCGGACTCGGCAGATGGGGATTGTCGGCCATTCGCGCCAGCAGAGCATCCCTGTTACAGTGATCCACAGGCAAGCCAACCGTTGCTCTTCCACCTAAAGGCCGGCTAACCCTAGGGACTTGAGCCGTCCGCTTCGACATGGTTCATTCACTCGTCATTTTCAACAGAATCGACTTGGGCTGTTGATAATCTGGCTCAAAATCGTGCCAGCGTCAAAAAAAAGCCCGCCGTCACTTGCCTCAATCGCTACTTAGAGGAGCGACGACTTATTTTATGCACTTCGCACTCGCGTAATCGCCTGCGGAACTCTTCCGTTCGATCCCTGCCCTCGAATCGATTCAAGCCAAACTCTAGCGCAACCGATACAATCCACATGAACCTTAATATCCCGCAAGCCGACCTGCTCGCGCGGATGATGGACGTAGCCCAATTGCGGCATCGCCTCATTTCGCGCAACCTCGCTAATGTGAACACCCCAGGCTATCACCAGCTGGAAGTGTCGTTCGAGGACGCCTTTTCCCATGCGCTGAGCAAGCAGGGAGAAGGAGCCGCTCTCCACATTGCCCCGAAGGTCGTCGAAGGGCAGGGGAACGTGCCTCGACAAGACGGCAACACGGTCGATCTCGATAAAGAACTCGGCAATTTGAACAAAAACGGTCTGACGTTCGGCATGGCGTCCCAGCTGTTGGTCGGCCGCATCGGCATGATGCGCAGCGCCATTCTCGGTCATTGAACGAAGGAGGTGTGCGATGCACGGCAATGCCCTCTTTGCGGCGGCGGACATCAGCGCGTCGGGGTTGGCGGCGGAGCGCATGCGTTTGGAGGTGGTGGCCAACAACATCGCCAACGCCTTCTCGACGCGCTCTCCCAACGGCGGGCCCTATCGCCGTCAAGACGTCGTGTTCTCGTCGGTGCTGCACAACAGCGTGCGCGGCACGGGGGGGCGAGGCGGCGCGGCACCGACCGGAGGCGTGCAGATCGCCGGAGTCGTCGAAGACATGTCCGAACTGCATCGCATCTACAATCCCGGCCATCCCGATGCCGGAAGCGACGGCTACGTCGATATGCCCAACGTCGATCTGCCCGTCGAGATGGTCAACATGATGACGGCCAGCCGAGCGTATGAGGCCAACCTGCACGCCATGCAACTGTTTCGCCAAATGACCGAGCAGTCGTACAGCATCGTGCGCAATCAAGGCGGATAAAGAAACTGCGAATAGGGTCGATTGAACATGGATGTATCTTCCGTATCATCTGTTGCCTCGAAGGGTGCTGCCGTTGCCGGTCAATCCGCGCCGCCGGCCGGTTCGGGCACGGCCGGTTTCTCGCGCCTGCTGATGGGATTTCTCGCCTCCGCCTCGAATCAACAGCTTCATTCCGAGCAGGCGATTGCCAATCTCGCCGCCGGACGCGCCGACAACCTCCATAACGTCATGCTCTCCATGGCCAAGGCCGACCTCAGTTTTCACCTTGTCCTCGAACTTCGCAATCGACTTACCGACGCTTATCGAGAAGTCATGAGTATGCAGATTTAACGCAGCGAACGGCTTTCGGCTTTCGGCTATCGGCCAACGCATCCCTGTGTACACACCAGCGATAGCCCCCTCTCCCCCGTACTCAGGGGAGAGAGGCTGATGTACCGCTCCCCTCTCCCCTGTACTCAGGGGGAGAGGGGTAAGGGGCCGCCGATAGCCGACAGCCGATGGCCGACAGCCGATAGCCGATAGCCGAAATGGAGTGGGGATGCGATTCTTTCGTCAGTTCTACGAGCAGATGCGTGCCATTTATCAGGGCATGAGTCGTCCGCGCCGCATCTTCTTGTTGGCGATGACGGGGGTGTGCCTCGCGGTTCTCATGTGCCTCGGTGTCTGGATTTTTCAGACCGATTATCAAGTGCTGTATTCCGGGCTAAGTCCAGAAGATGCGGGGGTCATTACGGCCAAGTTGCAAGCGCAGAGCGTGCCGTTCCGATTGAATGCCAATGGAGCGACGATCCTCGTACCTGCCGAGCGGGTGTCGCAGTTGCGCGTGGATTTCGCCGCTGAGGGGGTGCCGAGCAAGGGCAAAGGGTTCGAGATTTTCGACGAAATGAACGTCGGCATGACGCCGTTCTTGCAGCACGTCAATCTCGATCGCGCGCTGCAAGCGGAATTGGCGAAGACCATCGTGCAGGTCGAGCCGATCGTTCATGCCCGGGTGCATCTCGTTCGCCCGGAGCAAACGCCGTTCGTCCGCGAACAAAAGCCGGCGACGGCCAGCGTGGTGCTGAAGCTGAAGCCGGGCGCGGTGCTGTCGCGTTCCACGGCGCAAGGCATCGTCGCCTTGGTGTCGCGCAGCGTCGAGGGACTGAACCCCGAACAGGTGACGCTCGTGGACACGTCGGGTCGGCTCCTGAGCGAGAATAAAGGGGATACACCGGGTCCGGTGGCCAGCCAGATGGAATATCGCCGTGAGTTAGAGACGTATCTCTCCCATCGTGCCGAGGACATGCTCGCTCAAGTTCTCGGTCCTGGGCGAGCCGTGGTGCGCGTCACGGCGGAAGTCAATTTTCTGCACCAGAAGACGAAAAAAGAGAGCTACGATCCTGATCAGCGCGTGCTGGTAAAAGAGACGATCACCAATCGCAAATCCGCGACGGGCGGCCAAGCCGTCAAACCCGGAGCGGGGGCGTCGAGCAACCTTCCGAACAAAACGCCTCCCACGGCATCGAGCGGTCATCAGAGCAACGACAATGAGGAAAATACCGATTCGGAATGGCGGGCAACGAAGATCGAACAGGAGATGGAGGAAGGGCGAGGCAACATCGAGCGTTTGACGGTGGCGGCCCTGTTGGATCTGTCGAAGCCGGAAAGCGCGGCGGGGGCGGGTCTGGTCGTCGCCGACGCCGAGGAGATCATCAAACAAGCGGTCGGATTCAAAAAGGGACGCGATGAAATCAAGGTAAGCGATCTCAAATTGGCCAGCGGCACGAGCTTGGAGACCGTCGAAGCCGAGTATCAAGAATCGCAGCGCATGCGCTGGTATCTCTCTCTGGCTCGCAATGTGTCGTTGGGCGTGACGGCGTTGGTGGCGATGTTGATGGGCTGGATGTACCTTCGGCGTTCGCGTCCCAAGGATCAAGCACCGCCGCCGGCTGCCGAGTCGCCCGTGCAAGACGATGAGTTGCTGGCCGGTCTACTCGCCGAGGATCCCCAACGATTGGCCAAGGTGTTGGAGCGCTGGCTGAGCGAAGCGGAGACTCCGGCGCGGCAACCGGCGGCGCGGGCAGCGGCATAGGGAAAGAGGAAACATCGAATGGCCGTGCGAACGGGTATCGAAAAGGCGGTTCTTTTGCTGTATCGGCTACCGGCGGAGTTGGCCGAGAAGGTGCTGAACGCCTTGGCTCCGGCGCGCGGCGAACGCTTGCGCCCCGAATTGGAAAAACTGCGTCAACAACAAGAGAAACCGGCCGATCTCGACGAAGTTGTCCTCGAATTCAAGCAACTGTTGGAGCAACCCGAAGTCGAAGCCGCTCCCGAACCTCCACCCCCTCCGCCGACGCCCACCCAACTGGCGGCTTATCGTCCCCCGTCCGAGGTGGAAATTCCGCTGCCGTCGCACCGCGAGCTACCCCCTCTGCCGACCGATCCCGTCCGCGCGCTGGAGGCGCTGCCGGCGGACGTATTGGCCGCGGTACTGGGAGACGAACAAGCGAATACGATCTCGCTGGTACTCAATACCCTGCCCGGCGAGAAGGCCGGCGAAATCCTCCGCGAGCTAACGCCGGAGATGCGCCGCGAGGTCTCGATTCGCCTCAGCCGGATGTCAAGTCCTTCGGCGCAACTGTTGACGCGCATCGCCGGAGCCTTGGTTAAGAAGGCGCGCGCCTTGTCCGACAAGCCCAGCGATGCCAGCGGCGACGCGCGCTACGAGAAGATGGCCGGCATGTTGCGCTGTCTGGAAAAAACCGAACGCATGGAAGTTCTCACCGCGCTCGAAGAGAACGAACCGGAGACGGCGCGACGCATCCGCGAGCTGCTCTATCAATTCGAGGATCTGCTGCGCATCCACGACCGTTCGATGCAGCGGTTACTCTCGGAGATCGAGGCCAAGACTTTGAGCTTGGCTTTGAAGGGTGCCAACGAAGAGATAACCGAGAAGGTGCAGAAGAACCTATCGAAGCGCGCCCGCGAAGCCTTGGCGGAAGAGATGGAGTTTCTCGGCATGGTCCCCATCGCCCAAGTGCGCGAGGCGCAGAAGGCGCTGGTCGAAGTCATTCAACGGCTCGATCAAGCGGGCGAGCTAATGATGGAAGAGTAAGGGAGTTTTGTGGTGTCCTCGCCGCGCACATCCAATGTCGTCTTTTCCACGCTGCCTCGCCTGCGGGACATGGTGCGCGCCACCCCGTCGGCTCCTCTGCCCAAGGTGTCGGTGCCGCCGGTCAAGCCTCCCGCGCCGCCGCCCCCCGATCCCCTGGCCCTCGCTCGCGCCGATCGCCAAGCCATCGAAAAAGCCTTGGCGTCCATGCGGCAGTCCGTCGAACATTTGACGGCGCGCTACGAGGCAATGGCCGTCGAGATGCGCCATGCCACGGTCGAGCTGGCAACCGCCATCGCCGGTCGTTTGCTCTTCGACAAACTCCAAGCGGGCGAGTTTCCCATCGAAGAAATGGTACGCCAAGCGATGCTGCGCCTCCCGCCCGCGCCGACGGTCGCGGTCTATCTGCATCCGGACGACCTGAGCCTCTTACGCCAACGCCTCGCCGAACCGGACGATGGAAGACGAAGCGGCGAAGGCAATCGTACCCTCGGTAAGAACGAGCCGCGTTTGGAGGCAGACTCCGCCGTGCCGCGCGGCGGGTGTCGCGCGGAGGCGGGCGAGATTCACGTTCTCGCCGATTTGGCGTCCTCGTTGGCCGAACTGCGAGCGCAATTGTTGGGGAGCGCGACTCATGCTCAATCTGGATCGGACGCGCCTGCGTCGTGACGTGGCTCGGCACGAGCTGTTCCGAACCAGCGGCGTGTTGAGCGGAGCGACCGGCGTGTTGTTGTCGTGCCGTCTGCCGGCCGCCGTCGGCGACCGCTGCGCCATCGAACTTGGCGACGGCGAATCGCTGCTGGCCGAGGTCATCGGCTTTCAAAGCGGCATGGCGTTCGTCGTGCCCTACGAACGAGCGGATCAAGTTCACGCGGGCATGCGCGTCACCCATTTGGGAAAGGGGCTGCTCGCCCCGGTCGGCGAGGGGCTGCTCGGTCGCGTTCTCGATGGGCTGGGTCGTCCGCTCGACGGACGCGGTCCCTTGCGAGGCTGCGATCTCCAGCCGGTCCTGCACAACACGCCGCCACCGATGGAGCGCGCCCGCATCCGGCAACCGTTCGTCACCGGACAACGCGCGCTCGACAGTATGCTGACGCTCGGCTGCGGCCAGCGCGTCGGCATCTTCGCCGGCAGCGGCGTCGGCAAAAGCACGCTCCTCGGCGAGATCGCCAAGGGAGCGCAGTCCGATGTGAATGTCATCGCGCTGATTGGCGAACGCGGACGCGAAGTGCGCTCTTTTCTCGAAGATTGCCTGGGCGACGAGGGCATGGCGCGCTCGGTGGTCGTGGTCGCCACCTGCGATCGCGCGCCTTTGATGCGCGCTCGGGCCGCGCAAATGGCCATCGCCATGGCCGACTACTTCCGATCGCGCGGCGACAACGTCTTGTTCATGCTCGACAGTCTGACGCGCCTGGCCATGGCACAGCGCGAGTTGGGTCTGGCCCTGGGCGAACCGCCGAGCGCGCGCGGCTACACGCCTTCCGTCTTTCAACTGTTAGCCGACACGGTCGAGCAATTGGGCAACGCCGCCGTCGGAAGCATCACCGGCATCCTCACCGTCTTGGTCGATGGCGACGATCTCGACGAACCGATCGCCGACGCCACGCGCGGGCTGCTCGATGGGCACATCGTCTTGGAACGCCGTCTCGCCGAGCGCGGGCATTACCCCGCCGTGGCCATCGCTCGCAGTATCAGCCGGGTTAGCCGCGAAGTCACCGACGCCTCCCATCAACAAGCGGCCCGAAAGCTGCGCGAAATTCTCGCCATCCATGCCGAGGCGGAGGATCTCATCCGCATCGGGGCCTATGCGCGCGGCAGTAGTCCCCAAGTCGATCGCGCCGTCGAGATCATGCCGTCCCTCCTGGCCTTCCTGCGTCAGAACCCCGGCGAACGCTCCACGCTTGCCGAGACGCGCGAACGCATGGAGCAACTCGCATCGGCTTGGCCCTTCTAACCGGACGGAGCGAATCGTTTCTTCAATGAAAAATTTGTGATAACGATTGCATTCACGAAATCGAAGGTTACAATCTTGTAAGGGAGAAAAATCCCTCTCCTTCAAATCAGACAATGTTGTGCCGCATCCCATTTCACTAGCGGAGATCGACGGAGATCGACGCGCGAGCGCGTGTGCCCTTTTGTCCCGCTACCGAGGTGGAGGCGGGAGGACGACTTTTTCCGCCGACTCGTGCAACTTGGAGGTTGTCATGCAGAAACCCCTTCCCCTTCCCGAACCGCATTTCCTGCGCTTCGTTCAGGACTTTGAAACCCTGAGCGATTTGCTGCAAACCCGACTCGAACGCGAACGGCGAGCGTCTCTCTCGCCCAACGAAGCGGATCTGTTCACGACCGAATGGCAAATGACTGCCACCGAAGAAGCGTTGGCGTCGCGCTGATGGGAACGAATACGCCGTCAATCGCGGCCTTGCGACGCGGCGAGATCGGGAGAAGCAGAGTTTTGGATCGGCTTACTCTCATTTGAGGGGCGCTCGGTTTCTCGACTGGCGACGAGACGGATGCCGGTTCCCGCGAAGACACCGAGCAGAACGAGCAGGATTGCCGAGAGGATACGCTTGGCCGATCCGCCTTTGGAGATGGTCGCGCGCGGCACCGGCGGGACGTTGGGCAACGTCGCTTCTCGTTCCGTGTCGATGGCACCGGCGACGAACGGCGGCGTGGTTGAGTGACCCGAGCGCGATAAGTTTGATGGTGAATCGGCGTCGGCAACGGCGGCGGCGCGCGCGGCGGGACTCAGTCGAGGCATCTCCTCATCGCGCGGCGGAAGCAGCGGCGTCGCCGTCCAAGGGGTCAACGCTTCCACCACATCCGCCGGCGTTTGATAGCGGCGCTCCGCCGTCTTTTCGATCATTCGTTCGACGACGGCGGCCAGCTTCGGCGGTACCTCCGGTCGAAGTTGCCGCACCGGCGTCGGTTGCCGCGTTTGATGCCAAATCAGCTTGTGGGTGATCTGCCCTTCCGGAAACAAGGGTTGGCCGGTCAACAGAAAATAGAATGTCGCCCCCAGACTATAAATGTCGGCCCGAATATCGACATCGTGGCTGTTGAGCGCCTGTTCCGGCGCGACGTAATCCGCCGTGCCCAGAATGTTGTTGTTCTCGTATTTGAGAGTCAAGGGGTCTTCGTTGTCAGAAAAAAACCGCGCCAATCCGAGGTCGAGGACGCGGATGAAGCCGAGGCGGTCGAGGAGGATGTTGGCCGGCTTGACATCGCGGTGGACCAACCCCGCCGCGTGAGCCGCCTGCAACCCCAGCGCCGCTTGACGGATATAGTGGGCCGACCGTTCGACGCTCAACGGTCCAAAGCGGGCGACGAGTTGCTGCAGACTCGAGCCGTCCACGTAATCCATCACCAGAAAGTGTAAGCCGTTGTCGCAGTCGATGTCGTGCGCCTTGACGAGATTGGGATGATCGAGCGCTCCGGCGGCGCGGGCCTCGCGGTAGAAGCGCGCCAGCGAGGCGGGATTTTGGGCGTGGGCGACGGGCAAGACCTTGATGGCCACCCGCCGTTTGACCAGGGTGTGTTCGCCGAGATAGACGTTGCTGTGTCCGCCGGAGCCGATGCGTTCGAGAATGCGATACTTGCCGATCGTGTAGCCTCGATGTTTGCCGAGCAAGAGCTGTTCGGCCTGAAATTGCGTCAACAACCCCGACGCCACCATCCGCGCCGCGAGATTGCGCGGCGTGGTCGAGAGTGGAACGGCCTGTTGCAAAAACGCGCGCAGCCGCGCCCCCTCGACGAGGTTGCTCTTACCCAGAAGCTCCACGAAGGAGTCAATCGTCGCCGGCGCGGGCATGTAGCGAGCCTCTTGCCTAAAGTCGGACCCCAATCGGTCATTCAACGCCAACGCACTGGAGCGAGTGAGACGATACGAACGGCGCGGAGTCACCGCCGGAAATTTACTCAAAGATAGGACGTATCACACAATTGTCAAATCGCGGCGATGTAGATTGGTCGTTCCTGGGATTTCCACTCCGACGAGACACGTCGAAAGGTGGCTCATGCTTCGGCTTCCTACACAATCCTCTTGAAACCGTAGCCCAAACCGATGCTCGACCTGGCATTTCCCAGGGATGGATCGCGGGGTATGTAAGGAAACTGCCGCGCTGAGGTAGTCGTGGCTGGTTTTTTTCATCCTCATACAGCTTGCAGTAGCGTTGCTGCCGCGCTGAAGGCACGATCCGGCGACCACATCGGGTAAGATCGGCCGGGTGAGATGGGGATCTCCTCGTCCCGCTCCATCTCTTGGACGAGGTATTGAATGAGCCGAATCTTATCGAGTCGAGACAAGGTTTGAACTTCCGGCCATACGTCGGTCCAGGACATAACTACCTCTCAAGTCGTTTTTTTATCTCTTCTTCAGCGGCGAGCCAATCGTTCCTCAACCTGCCTCAACCATGTTTCCGAAGGCAAGCCATAGGGTCGAAACTTATCGAGCCGACCGTCTTCCTCGTTGAAAAACAAGGCGCGATGGAGGCCGAGTTTGCTGGCGGCGGGGCTGTCGATCAGATTGCTCGAATCGCTGACGTTCATTTGAAAGACCACGCGCATCGTTAATTCGCGCATCGACGCACGGTCGAGGGTTCGTTGCAGATTGTTGAGGGTGTCGCACCACATCAACACATGGAGGCCGAGCGGCGCGCCTTCGCGCAGCAAGGTGGCGAATTGTTGGGCGGGATTGGGGGCTTCCTCGCCTTTGCGCATGAAGCTGAAATCGTCCTCTTGCCGCCGGAGATCGCGCAGCCGTTGCAAGCCGAACAAGACGAGATACACCGATGGCGCGGCGACGGTTTCCTTCTGGCGTTTGTCGATCTCGGCGTGCAACTCCGCCACGATCGCCGGCACGTCGCGCCAGCCCGATAAACGCAGCGCATGGGGTAGAACGCGCGGCAGGCGGGCGAGAGGGCCGTCGGTCGGCGCGTCGGCTTGTCGGCCATCGACGATATAGAGTCGCGTCTCCCTCCCCCTCTCCCCCTCTCCACTCGCAGGGGGAAGAGGGGGAGAGGGGGGAGCCATCTGAGCGGCGAGGCTGAGCATGGCCGTCGACAGGATGCCGAGCGCGATTTCCTCTTGCTGGCCGATGAGCAACAAATTGCTGCCGTGATGGCGGCGAAACGGCGCGGCGGTGAGTTCGTTGATGGCCATGGCCTCGCCGAGCCAGGCGCGTTGTTCTTGACGATTCTCCGTTTCGAGGGTCACGGGTTGCGCGAGGCAACGCTCGAGCAGATGGTTGCGCGACACATCGGCGGGCGCGTTGCCCTCGAAGACGATGGGCGCTTCGCGGAGGCGCGGCGGTTGGCGCTCGACAAGCTCGTGAATGCGGTTCAGATATTGTTCGCGGGTCTCGTCGCCAAGCCAGACGACCTGAAACGGATTATTTCCCTCCACTAATCCGTTGGCATCGTTGTAGATCGCCTCGCCGGGGCGCGACAGCAAGCGGGCGGCGGAGTTGTCGTCGCTGAGAATCAAGTGGGCGTCGGCCTCGCTGCACTGCAAGGCGATGCGCACGGCCATTTGGTCGATGGTGCTGCGCGCCAGGGTATAGGCACCGCCGAGGGTTTGCGATCCGAGCAGAACGTGCATGCCGAAGGCTCGACCTTGGCGCACGATGCGGTCGAGCAGCTGTGCCGCTTCTTGCGAGATGCGGTCGTCCTCGGTGAAAAACTCTTGGAATTCATCGACGATCAGGAGGAGGCGCGGCATGCGGGCATCCGGTACGGCTTGGCGATAGGCGTTGACATCCTGCGCCCGCGCGTCGCGGAAGTGTTCGCCGCGCATCCGCAACTCGGCGTCGAGCCTTTGCAAGACACTGAGCCCGAATTCGCGTTCGCTCTCGATGGCGATGACGCGGGCGTGCGGCAGATCGTGGACGGCGTAGGTCTTAAACTCGACGCCTTTCTTGAAGTCGATGAGATACAGTTCGACCTCGTCGGGGCCGTACAGCAGGGCGAGATTGGTGATGAGAGCGTGGAGCAACGACGATTTGCCGGAGCCGGTCTTCCCCGCCACGAGAGCGTGCTGCGCGGTGCCTTTGCCGAGATCGAGACATTGACGCTGCGTCGCGCCGGCGCGGCCGAGGGCGACGCGCAGTCCCTTGCGGCTATCGGCGCGCCACCACTCGTGGGGCGCGGGCGCGATAAACTCGAACGGCACTTCGACGCGCTGGGCGTTGCGCGCCGCTTCGCCCACGAGAGCGAGAATGCGATTGGCGAAATCGTTGTCCGCTGGAGGCGTCTCCAAGGACAGCGGATACACGCCAAAATCGGCGTCTTTCCAGCGGAAGCGCTCGCCGTCCCAGGCAAAGTTCAAACTGTTCGCTTCGAGATCGGCGAGGTCGAACCCCTTGGGCAAGGGCACTTTGGTATCGACGCTCACCAAGGTGAGGACGCCGCAGCGGGGGCCGCTCTGCATGATGCTCAACAGGCGGCGAATCGCTTCGGGGCTGAAGTTGGTGGGGAAGTTGGCGACGACGAGAACGCGGAACGGTTCGGCCACCTCGCCGGCCTGAGCGTTATAGTCCATGATCGTTTCGTACTGGTTGCGGAGGTATTTCTGAATCACGTTCTCCATGTGCAACGTCAGATCGGAGAGGCGCTGTTCGATGTGCGGCGTCTCGGTCCAGATGCGGCTGGCCACGAGTTGTTCGTCGTAATCGGCGAGGTGCATGAACGCCGCGAAGTTTTGGCCCAGTCCGACCGGATCGACGATGACGAAGCGGATCTTGCCGGCCGGCAGCGCGGTCAACAGGCGAAAGACGATGGCTTGCAACTCTTGCACGGCCACGGTTCGTCCGGCGTCGGCGGCCTGCAACAACAACGACGAGTGAGCCGGGAAATCGCACAGGGCCGGCAGCGAGAACTCCGCGGGCGTCAGGGCGCGCAAATCGGCGTCATTGGGGATCGCTTGCGGCACCTGATCCATGCGAACCCGATAGTGCCCCAAGCGAAGGACCGGCGGCAACACCGAAGGCGGCTGCCACGCTTGCCACGACGGATCGTCCCAAGGCGGCAGCAGACGGTTGGCGGTCGCGTCGATCGCGTCAACGCCTTCGCGCAGCTCTGCCATCGCCGCGCGCCAATTCTCGACCAGTTCGTTCCAATCTTTATCGCGGCGTTGTTGAATCTCGTGGAGCTTGCGCGCGCGGTTCGTTTGCAGTTGCTGCATGTCCGCGTCGTGGCGCTGCCGATCGTCGATGCGCCGCCGATCGTAGTGTTCGTCCGCCTGCCGCAACTCGCGGGTGCGCCGATCTTCGTTTTCTTCCTGGCGACGGCGATGGCGCTCTTCGACGGGAGGCAAATCTTGTTCGCGGCGGCGCACGACGGCGGCGCGCTTCTGTTTGTACAGATCGTGGGCATTGAGAACCTCTTCGTTGTGCTTCTTCTTGGCTTCCACGACGCGCTGCCGAAACTCCTGTTCGTAGCGGTCGAGCAAGAGCTGCTTCGTACCGTCGGCCTGCGCGACGATTTGACACAGAGGACCGTAAGCGGCGCGAACCTGACGCCGCGCCGCTCTCCCGAGGAAGAAGTTCGCCAACGGTGCGATCAGCAACATCGTCAGGCTGCTGGCGAGCAAGCCCAACAGCAAAACCCACAGTACCCCATCGCGATGGACGAACAGGCGATCGACGACAAAGCCCAAAGGCAGGATCGACGCCAACCACACGAAGCCGATGAGCAGAGCGAGCCGTCGCCCTTTGTAGAAGCGAGGCACCACGAGTTGTTGCAGTTCCTCGAACTGCCGTTGCGCCTCGACGATGGTATCGGACAATTTCGGCGTGGCGGCGGCGGTCGAACGATCGTTCCGCGGGGTTTCCGCGTCGTGGATTTCCGCCTCGATCTCCTTGGCCGACTGTTTCCATTCGTCGAGCAGCGCCCGCGCCTGACGTTGGATGTCGTGAAGATTTTCCAGTCGTCCGTGCAAGCGCGACTTGTTTTCGCGCAACTCTTCCTCGGCTCCGTTCTTGGCTCCTTCCAGCACGGCGGCGGTAGTCCAACACGCTTCTTTGTAGGCGCTCTGGGCCGTTTCCTTGTCGCTCTCCTCCCGTTCGAGAATCTGTCCGCGATGGTGCGTATACTCGCGGTGCGTCGCGTCTTGTTCGACTTTGTAATTCGCTTCGATGCCGGCTCGGGCGCGTTCGATCTGCCGTTCGTTCTCTTCCTGTTCGCGCACGAGGCGGGCGGCGACGGCCTCGCATCCCTCGGTGAATTCGATTTCGACTTCGTCGGTTTGTTTCTGAAACGCCGCCGCAATTGCCGGCTCGCCGCGCGCCCGTTCGGCACTGCGTTGGATCAACTCGCGCAAGAGGACGCGCTGGCGGGCTATCAACGAAGGTTCCGTCATGTTTTCCATCCTCAACGCGAACAAACGACCGTGGGCTTGCGCGACCGGCTCGATTCTCAGGAGCATTCTTGTTGGGCGCGGGCGAGAACGGGCGCGAGGCGTTCGAGTGCGGCCAGCGTCGATTCGATCTGCGCCTTCAGAGGCAGCCAATACTCCGCCTCGAATGCGCGTCGGACGGGATCGTCCCATCCGTCGCGCACTTCTTCCCAGAGTGCGGCAGCCGTTTTCAGTCCGTCGGCCAATTCGACCGACGCGGTGGTCAAACTCATGCGCTGCCTCCTTGTGGTTTCGGCGGCGGCTCGACGACCGGCACCGCCATGTAGGCTTCCAGAAGGGCGATCTTGTTGTCGAGCATCGCCAATCCCTGTTTGAGGTCGGCATCGAGCAGGCCGGCCAAACGCCGCGCCGGTCCCTCATACTCGTTGATCGCCCGCGGTAAATGCAACAGCCAACGCTTGACGGCGACGACTTTCTCCTCGGCCTCGCGCAGACGCGCGCGCGCTTTGTTCAGAGCGATTTCCTGTTCGACGTAGCCGCTTCGTTCGCCTTGCCGCAGCGCGCGGGCGTGAACGAGATCGGCCCGAGCGCGGTTGACATCCTCTTGCCGTTTCTCGACTTGTCGCTGCCAATGTTTGTGCTGGTCTTGCAGATAATCGAAGGCGCGGCGAATCTCGATCTCGGCCGCGCCGAGCGCTTCCTGCCCCTCTGGGCCGAGTTTGGCCAGGGCCGAATGCAGCGCCTTGAGGGCGTCCAACGAATTCACGCGCGCCGATTGTGTCATGGTCGAGGGTCAGCGTTGTTGGAGATATTCTTCGATGCGTTCCGCCTTGCGGAGTAGATACGGTATTTGCTGTTGCGAGGTTTCCATGAACCGCGACAACACCAAGGCGGCCTCGGCGAATTGCTGGGCAAACCGTTCGTGTTCTTGATCGCGCCAGGTGTCGCCGAGTCCGGCGAACTGCCCTTGAAGGACGGCGAGCTGATGTTGCAATTCGTTGTTGAAGTGCTTCAGGTTGTTGGCGAAGCGCCGCAGTTCCGCCGGATCGACGATGGCTTTGGACATGCTCCCCTCCGCTTCGGACGCATTCTCGGCGAGCGGGAGGCATTCGCCCCCCCGATCGGTGGTTTCGAGGGCCTTGCGACCCCCGCTCGCCCGTTTGTCTGCTAAAAGATAGTCTAACACGGCGACGAGAAGCTGTAAATCATTGGCGAAGTGATCTCATCTCGATGGTTGTTTCGACGGAAGGCCGTTTTCCAATTCGACGGGCTTCCCAGGAAAACGTTTTTTGACATCCTCAATAGATTTAATTCGCTGCTTGCGTTCTTCGGTCAGCCGTTCGTCGATTGCGGAAAACTGTGCGCCCAGATCGTGCTTGAGAGCGCGGAGTGCCTTAAGTGTGTCCGCCAGATCCGCCTTGGTTTTCCTTTGATCCTCTCGTAACTCATTCACGGAGTTCTGAATCCTCGCCGTTGATTCGCGGGCACCTTCCAGTTTATGGACCGCTTCAACGAGCGACTTCTCCGCTTCGCGCAAAACCTTCTCGCGTTGTGCCTGCTCTTTCTCCAGGACATCGATTCTTTGGTTGGCTTGGCCGAGTTGTTCGCTCAACTGCTCGATTTTCGCCCCATCGACCGACATCATCTTTGGGGTGGTCCAGGCGAACAGCAAGACGAATGAGACCACGGCAAGGATCGGCACGATGGTTAGCCAGCGGTAAACGGACGCTTCCTTTCGACTTGGAAGTGCAGGCGACACTACTTCGCCACCGCTCTCGACGGATGTCGCTTCTCTTTCGTCCCTCGTTGGCCAACCTGCCTGGCGCAGAATCGTTTCCACGTCTTTCCATGCCTGTTTCGTTTCGCTCATGGCTTACATCCTCTCGATAAGGCGACCGAGGAACTGGGCGAGTAATTGCTGCGACTTTGGAGTGTTGGCCATCAACAACAATGCCGGAAACGTCTCAAAAAGGAGATTGTCTTCTCGCAACTTCCGTAGTTTTTCGATGGGATAGATGATTGCCACTTCCGATAAGCCTCCAGGGACGAAACAGTCCCATCGTTGGCTAATCACCCCGCCCACCATAAGTCCAATGCCGACTATAAAGAGCGTCCCTAACACGATCGCAAACATCATTTCGAGCTTACCATTTCTCTGGATCGCCCGATCGATTCTCGCCGTCACGGCATCGAATACATTCGGTGTTATCGGCGATACCACGCTACGGCTCTCCAAGGCGTATGGGTCGAGACGAGAATCGTTCGTCTCTACCAAGAGCAATGAAATCTCTCTTATCCAGGTAGTGTGAACGATTGCGCGGCTCAAGTCAATCGCACGCCGACGATGTTATGGAACTCCGTGAACCGCCTAACTCGAGGGTCCGTCTTTATCGGCGATGAAGACGCGGCGGCGCGGCAGTTTGGCGATTACCGATTCGGGACGTCCGAAATTGGCCGCCAACAGATAATCGGGATTCCCCGCCAGCCAAACGGATAGATCGATGGCCTGATAGTGGCCGGTGTTGAAGGCGATCAGCACGCGCGCCGGCTTCTCGTCGCTGGCATTCTCGACCGAATGGCCGTAACCCGTCGGGATGTAACCCACGTCGCCGGTCTCCAACGTCTCTTCGCGCCATCGACCGTGCGAGCCGAACATCGTGACGCGGACGCGCCCGGACAAAACGTATTGCCATTCGTCGGCGTTGGGATGCCAATGCAGTTCGCGTAAACCGCCGGGATTCAGTTCGAGAATCACTCCCGTAATCGTCTTCGAGATGGGAAAACGATCTTGTCCGACGCGCCATTCGCGCCCGCCGCGTTGTAGCGAGTGCGGCTTCTCGGACAACATGCGAAACTTGTGCGTCTCCGGCGCGACATCGAGCGCCTGCCGATGCTCCGGCTGAATCGCTTCCGGTGCGATGGGACCGCGCGCGAAGTAAACCTCTTCCTTGGGAAACGCCTCGAACTCTTTTTCGGGCAGTCCGAGATTTTTGACCAACAGTCTCGGCGGAGCGTGGCCGAGCCAATCGGTGACGCTGAACGTGCCGAACTCGGAGAAATAACCGTTGTCGAAGACGAGCACAAAATGACACGGCTTCTTGCCCAGACATTGAATCGAATGGCCGTGGCCGCGCGGGAAATACCAGATGTCGCCGGGTTCAAAATCGTTGGTCTCGGCCCGGCCGGCGGGGTCGATGACGGTGGTGCGGCAACGCCCCTCGACGACGTAGGCCCATTCGGCGGCGGTCGCGTGCCAATGCAGTTCGCGGATACCGCCCGGCTCCAGACGCATCGACACACCCGCGATACCCTTCGAGATGGGCAACTGCTTTACGGTCGCCTCGCGCGCCGAATTGCCGGCGACTACCTTGCCTTCGGATTTCTCCAGGGCGAAGCGAAAGGTCGGCAGCTCGTCGCCATCGAGCAGGGGATCGGGTTTATTGATGACGGCTGTGGGTAAGGGCTGCGCCGCCGCCGTCGTTGCCCACGTTGCCGCCGCCGATCCGACCAAAAAGCCGCGCCGCGATAAATCAGACATAGAGCCTCCTTTATTGTGCCGATGGAATGACTTCTCATTATTTTACGAATTGTGCCAACGACGGCTCGAACGTCCCCGCAGATCTGGTTCGTGATAAATTCCCCATCTTCTCCTCGTTTCCACCCCCAGCGTGGGAACGAGGAGAACGGGCAGCAGAAGCTGGCGGTTCGCCAACTGCCCTTGACGACAGAATACAAGTCGCTATCCTTCCGGCCTGACTGGAGACTCCTCCGGCGATCCCAGATGCCACGCGACCGTGGTGGAGGCGACAACATATGGCAGCCGTCGGTTCAATCCGCACGGCTCGGTTTGGGGTGTTGTCCGTCATTCTTTTGTTGGCGGCCCTGCCGGGCTGCGCCAGTATTCGCGTCGAACGCATGCGCCGGCCCGCCCTGCTCGAGGCCTGGCGCGCCAGCGCCGTGTTGCGCGACGAACTTTCGCCGCGCACCATGCAAACGCTGCGGCAGATCGACTTGGCCGATCTCTACGCCAAATCGCCCGACGAAGCCATCGAATCGTTGCACAAACAAGTGCTGAAAGATCCGCAACCGGAACTTTTGTTCGCCCTCGCCGAAATGAATTACGTTCGCGGCCGACAAGCCGAAAAGCACGACTGCGCCCACGCCACCGCCTGCTATTATCTGTGTGCCGGCTACGCCTACCACTATCTCTTCGACGAGCCGCCTCGTCCCGCTCCCGACATGGAGGCCAAGCGGACGGCAGCCGCGAACGGCAGCGACGGGGAGTCGATCCCCGTCCCCGCGCCGCCGCGTTCGTCGGTATTCGATCCCCGATTTCGTCTGGCTTGCGAACTCTACAACGCGGGCCTAGCCAAGCTCATCGCCGCCGCCCAGCGCGTGGGACAGCTCGATCCACGCCAAGAGCTACGCATCCCCTCGCTGGACGGCAGGGGCTTTACCCTGTCGGTTCTGCATAGCGGATTCACCTGGAAGCCAGAGGAATTCGGCAAACTGCTGGTGTGCAGCGACTACTCGGTCGTCGGTCTGGCCAATCAGCATCGCAACTACGGTCTCGGCGTGCCGCTGATTGCCACGCGCGCTCAAGGGCTGGATCGAGAAGACGCCGCGCAATCGTTCTATCCGCGCGAGGCGAGCTTTGCCGCCACCGCCTTCTTCCGATTCGAGGGAACCTTGGCCGACCTCGGAACCCAGCGCTGTGGACGCATGGAACTGTACAACCCGCTTACCATTCAAGCGATCGAAGTGGCCAATCGAACCGTGCCGCTGGAAACCGATCTGACGACCCCGTTGGCCTATTTCTTGGACAAGAGCAATCTCAACGACGTTACGGAAATCGTCGGATTCGTGCGCGGCGACAGCATTCGCTCTCATACCGGCATCCGCATGTTGGCCCCCTATCAGCCCGGAAAGATCCCGGTCGTTCTCGTCCACGGCCTCCTGTCGTCTCCGTTAACGTGGGCACCCGTCATCAACGACTTGCAGGCCGATCCGGCGGTGCGCGAACGCTACCAGTTTTGGTACTACTACTACCCCACCGCCGAACCGTACCTGGCCACGGCGGCGCGACTCCGGCGCGAACTAGGGAAGCTGTGCAAGGAGGTCGATCCCAATGGCATCGATCCGGCCTTGGAAAACATGGTTTTCGTCGGCCACAGCATGGGCGGGCTGGTCTCCAACCTGATGACGATCGACTCGGGCAACGATTTCTGGAAACTGGTCAGCGACGAGCCGTTCGATCGAATCAAGTTGCCCGACAATGTGCGCGAAGAACTGGGGCAGACCTTCTTTTTCCAGAGAGAATCGCGCGTCAAGCGCGTCGTATTCATCGGCACGCCGCATCAAGGCTCGAAGCTCAGCCCTTCGCCGTTGGGACGTTTGGCCGTGCATCTCGTGCAGATGCCCAGCGAGATGATGACGATCCGATCCGACTTGGTGAAAGACAATCCAGGATTGGCCAAAGTGCTGCGCGACAAGGCGTTGCCCACGAGCGTCGATTTGCTCGCGCCCGGCGCGCCGGCGTTGGTGTTGATGGCCAATCGTCCGCGTCCGGAGCAAGTTCACTATCACACGATTGCCGGCAATATCTCGTCGGCGACGACGAATATCGAACGCTGGCTCGTTTTCGACGGCGGCGACCCGGGCGATGGCGTCGTTCCGCTCAAGAGCGCCCACTTCAACGAAGCCGAGTCCGAAGTGACGGTGCGCGCCGATCACTTTCACGTTCACCACCATCCCAAGGCCATTCAGGAAGTGCGCCGAATCCTGATGGACCACTATCAACAGTACGTTCGTGAATCCGGTGCCGCGAAGGAATTGCGCTTAACCGGCTCGGACCCAGCCAAAGCCCCCGCTTCGCCGACGCCGTAGCGGTTCCATACCATCGTGCTTATGAAGCAGCACGCGCCACCCATACACGAATTTACTGGCCTGACGGGGCAATACGGTTCCATTCTGATCGATCCGCCCTGGCGCTTCGCCAATCGCACGGGAAAAATGGCACCCGAACACAAACGCCTCCATCGCTATCCCACGATGGGATTCGACGAAATCGCCGCTCTCCCCGTGGCCCGGCACGCGCTGCCCAAGAGCCATTTGTATCTTTGGTGTCCCAACGCTCTGCTCCCCGAGGCGCTTCAGATCGTGAAGGCGTGGGGCTTTACTTACAAAACCAACATCGTCTGGTACAAGACGCGCAAGGACGGCGGGCCGGATGGGCGCGGCGTGGGATTCTACTTCCGCAATGTGACCGAGTTACTTCTCTTCGGCACGCGCGGCAAACTGCGCACCCTCGATCCGGGACGGAAACAGGTCAATGTCATGGTGAGCCGCAAGCAAGAGCATTCGTGGAAGCCCGAAGAAACCTACCAAATCATCGAGTCGTGCAGTCCGGGACCGTATCTCGAATTATTCGCGCGCCAGCGCCGCCCCGGCTGGACGTGGTGGGGGAATCAGGCGGAGACGTATGAGGAGAACCGTCCGCGTATCGTTGGGTACAATCGTCGTCCTTCGCCCTCAGATTCGCAGAAAGATGCCGCGCCGATACATCCACAGGCAGATCGACCATAATACCAATAACACGACCGCCGATTGCACGACCGGGCCGAAGGTGTCGATAAGCCAAAGCGGATCGACCGACAGAGGGAGCTTTTTTAGGGTCGGTAGAACGAATGGCCCCAAGTGGATCTGTAAGGAAGAACGTATCCACCCCTTCATCAATTGGGCCATGCAATACATGGCGATGGAGTTCGTGCCGACGACGACGAACGGAAACGCCCAACGACGCCACCCTTGCATGTCGATGAGCCAAAAGAACCCGGCCAGCATGGCGAACGTCCACCCGCCGCTGAACAGCACCCACGAGGGAGTCCAAATGCGCTTGACGATGGGGCAGAGATAGGAACCGGACAACCAACCCAGCGCCAAGCAGAGTGCCGCCGCCGCCGCGAGCCAACCGAGTTTGAAGCGATTGCCGTGCGGTCGTCGCAACATCTCGCCGGCCATCAAGCCGAGAATCATCGTCGCCAACGAAGGGACGAAGTTGAGCGTTTGATAGCCGCCCGCGTTGAAGTCGAACGGCTTGGGGCGTGGAAAGAGATTGAGAAACCACACATCGAATGCCGAAGCCGCGTTGGCGTTTTTGTTCCAGTGCGCGAACCAACTCGGCGAACCGGGCGCATACGCCGACAGGTCTGAATTCGACGCGGGCCATAGAAGAAAAAACAGCCAATAGCCCAAGAGCAGGCTCGCCACCGCGATCGTCTGAAGGCGCATCCCCCGCCCCAGTAACGGATAGAGGAAAGCGTAGCCGAGTCCAATCTGCGCCAAGACGTTGGTGAAGACGAAATCGGTTTGCTTGCTCCAGTTCGAGGTGAGAAAGATGGCCAACAGCACTAAGAATACGGCGCGATAAACGACGTGAACCGCGATTCGCCTCTCGGATTCGCCCTTGGCACGGCGGCTGGCAATCGAATAGGGCATGGCCACGCCGACCATGAACATGAACGAGGGTTGGATCAGATCCCACAGCGAACAGCCGACCCATTCGACGTGTTCGGTGTTGAAGGCGAGGAAACTCCACGCGGGACTATCGGGAAAGTGCTTGGCCGCCGAAGGCAGAGCCAGACCGCCCGAAGCCATGAACAGCATAATCGCGCCGCGATAGGCGTCGAGCGATCCCAAGCGAGTCGTCTTCGCGGGCGCGGCGGGGACGGCAGCGGACGATGTCTCGCGCGGGAGCGCAGGTTCCACGGTCCCAAGCGCGGCGGAGGGGGTCCGAATCGATGTCATGGGATTTCCCTCGTGAGTCGAGTCATTCGGCCCGACGATCCGGTCTGTCGGGCGCGGTGGCCCGATCCACAACCGTCACTCAAGGGAAGCACTTGCCGGCAAGGTTGTCAATTGCGTTTGCGAGGGGGGCGGCGGGTTCGATACGAGTGAGGGGGCCATTCTGGCCCCCTCGGGGCTTCTCAGCTCCGGGGTGGCATGGTTGACATTATTGGGCCGCGACGCCAGCGGGGGTCGCCTTCAGCTCGACCTGGCTGGTCTTGCCGGCTCGCACCGTGGCCTTGGCCGTGATAACCTGAACCTGGCCATCGCGGACGATCTTGGCCTTCAGGTTATACTCGTACACTTTGCCTTGTTCCAAAGAAGGCGTCACGAACACGCGCTGACTCGACGTCGAAGTCGTGGTCGCGTCGTTGATGGTCAACGTGGCGTCCTCCGGCAGAGTGACGACCAAAGTCGCCTCATTGCTTTCGGCCTGCGCGAGAACCGCGCCCGCTCCGACAGCGCAAACTCCATTGGCACAAGACGCACCGGCTACAACCGCGCCGCTGCCGCAAGTCGTGCAGACCGCCGTGCCGCAGCTGGAGACGCTACCGCAAGTGGTTGTACCACAACTCCCACAGCCACTCGTCTGGCCGCAGCCGCCGCAACCGTGATGGCGACGGCCTTGATGGCAGCGTCCACCGCCGCAGCTATTACGACGCGCGGAAGCGAATTGGCTATCCGCCAGCAACGCCGTTGCCGCGACCGCCACCATCAGCAGGAACTTCTTCATCTCTTGATCCTTCCTCAAAAGGTGTTGAAGAAAACTACCACCCGCTCACCGTAGAGCGGGCGGCCTCACGTCTGGCCATACAATTTAACCAGACTATCCAGACTTCCGAATCAACCTATCCGCTCAAATGCTAACTGTCAACCCTGCGAGACAAAATAAACTTGACTATTTTTTCAAGTTGGGAACAGTGGAATGGCGAGGGCGAGACGCTTAGACACTAGGCAGGCGGTTGTCTGATACGCCTAGCATAGCGGCGAAAGAACAAACGACAAGGGCAAAGCAGAGAACGAGCAGACTACTCGGAAAGCGACCGAAGGCGACGGCTTCCCTCCAAATCTTCGCTTACTTTTCAAAGACGAGCATGAGGTAAGCCAGAAACAACAACAGATGCACCGCCCCCAACAAGACGTTGGTTCGGGTGCTGGCGAAGGTCAAGGTGCTAATCGCCAGGGTCAAAAGCAGGAGGGTCGTGTCCACCGGATCGACGCCGAGAACGATGGTCTGCCCCGTCACGAAGCCGATGGTCAGCACGGCGGGTACGGTCAAGCCGATGGTTGCCAAAACCGATCCAAGTAGAATGTTGACCGAGCGTTGCAATTGATTGGCCAGCGCGGCCCGAACGGCGCTGAGCGATTCCGGAGACAGAATCAACGCGGCCACGAGCAACCCGCCCAGAGCCGGCGGCGCGTGCAAGACGGCGATCCCATGATGGATGGGCTTGCCCAACTGCTTGGCCATCACCACGACCGGCAACAGGTAAGCCGCCAGCATCCATCCGTGAACCGTCCGAGAATAGGTCGCCGCTCCTTCGTGAACCGCACCGTCCTGCGACGCGACAAAGTACGCGCGATGGCGGACATTCTGAATGCCTAGAAACACGGCATACAAGCCAAGAGACATGACAATCAAGAAAGCGGCTTGTAACGGAGAGAACGTGGGGCCGGGCGACGAGGTGGTGTAGTTGGGCAGCACCAAACCGAGAACGGCCAGCGGCACGATGACGGCCAGAAAGGCGTTCGCTCCTTGGAGGTTGTACGTCTGTTCGTGATGCCGCAAACCGCCGAGGACGAGCGAGAGGCCGACCATGCCGTTGAGGACGATCATCACCACGGCGAACATGGCGTCGCGCGCCAGGGCAGCGCTGCCGCTACCGGCGTACATGACCGAGGCGATCATCGCCACTTCGATTCCCGTGACGGCCAAGGTCAACAACAGCGTGCCGAACGGCTCGCCGAGCATCTCGGCCAACGCCTCGGCATGGCGCACCACGGCGAAAGCGGACGAGAGGATCGCGCCGAACAGCCAAATCAACAGAAAGGCGAACCACCATGGGTTCGATAAATCGCGCAGCCAACCGGAACCGAAGGCGAGGAACAACGCCGTGGTCGGCCACGCCATCCCGATCGGCCACTCTCGACGTATCCACGGGAGGACAATACGGGTGCGACTCCCACCGACTCCTTTTGTGTTCATCCGATTCCCACCAACTATTCCTGAGATTCCGATTCGACTACAATGAGCCAAGGAGAAATAACCATGCCATTGCGCGATCATTTCCACCCGCCGCTCGATAACAAACGATCGTGGGAGGAGCTTCACGGGCAGTGGCCGGCCATGCTCGTTATAAACCTATCCAACAAGCTGCCTCCCCGCTACGCTGCTGGGCCGCACGTGCATCTGGGAGCCTACTTCGAGATCGATGTCGCCTCCTACGAAGAGGAGGAAGCAACTCCCTTTTCGATGGGTGGAGACGGCGAAGGAGGCGGCGTGGCGACGGCAGTTTGGGCACCGCCGCAGCCCACGCTCACGGTCGCCACCGACTTGCCCGTTGGGGACGAGTATGAGGTTCGCGTCTACGATACCAAACACCACCGCCGTCTGGTGGCGGCCGTCGAGATCGTTAGCCCGTCGAATAAAGACCGCCCCGAACATCGGTCGATGTTCGTCGCCAAGTGCGCCGCCCTACTCCGCCAACAGGTTAGCGTCTCCATCGTCGATGTGGTGACGGTGCGTCCCTTCAATTTGTACGGCGAGCTTCTGGACTCGATGGGCCAAGTCGATCCCTCCGTCCCGGCCGAGCCGCCTTCCGTGTACGCCGCCACTTGTCGTTTGCAGCGTGCGGACGACGCTTGGCGATTGGAAACCTGGATGTACCCGCTCGGTGTGGGTCGGACATTGCCGACACTGCCGCTGTGGTTGGCCGACAACCTCGCCGTGCCCTTGGAGTTGGAAGCGAGCTACGAAGAGACCTGCCGCATCCTCCGCATCGTTTGACCGTCTCGGTACTCTGCCTCGGCCACAAGGTACGAAGGGGTAATAAACCATGCCGTTGCGCGATCATTTCCACCCGCCACTCGATAACAAAAGATCGTGGGAAGAGCTTCACGGCGGTTGGCCGATGATGCTTGTCGCGGCATTGTCCCGCAGGCTGCCTCCCCGCTACGCTGCTGGGCCGCACGTGCATCTGGGAGCCTACTTCGAGATCGATGTCGCCTCCTACGAAGAGGAGGAAGCAACTCCCTTTTCGATGGGTGGAGACGGCGAAGGAGGCGGC
>JAJXWW010000117.1 GCA_021781415.1 Planctomycetota bacterium | reverse complement strand
CGAGGGGGATGCCACCGGCGCGCGCGTGGATCATCAGCACGGCGGCCCGCTGCCCGCCGCGCTGCTGCGCTTGCCAGGTCTTGCCGCCGTCCGTGGTTGCCGTGATGGTTCCCAGCTCACCGACGGCCCAGCCGTGCCGTTCGTCGGTAAAGTAGATGCCGTGCAGAGGCAGCGTCTGTCCGGTGCGCACCACCTTCCAGGTTTGTCCGCGATCGTCGCTGTGCAGCGCCGCCGAGCCGGGGCGTCCCACCACCCAATAGTGTGAGCCGGTACCATGAACGGCATGAAAATCCCAGGCGCGGCGGACATTCTCCGGCAGGTCGAGGTTGACGTACTTCCACGTCGCGCCGCGCGTGCGCTCGCTGCGTAAGATCAGGCCGCCCTGGCCGACCGCCAAGCCCTCGTTGCCGCGCAGCTGCACGTCGAACAAGCTGCGCCCGCCGAGGGTATCCATGTTCACCTGAAATACGCGATCCTTGCGAATGGTGGCTAGGCGATTCCATGCCCCGGCCAGCGCGCCTTCGCCGTTGTCGCCGAATGCCGCCGCCAACCACGACGAGGCACGATTGCCCGGCACCGGCTGCCAATTGCGTCCGCCGTCCGCGGTGACGAACGCGCCGGACGGGTGGGCATCGTTGCCGTCGCCGACGAGATAGCCGACTTTGTAACCGTCTTTTTCATTGACGAATCGAACGCGGTTCAGTCCCGGCAGCATGTTGAGCATGAGGCGCTGCCACTTCAAGCCGCCGTCCTTGGTGTACAGCACGACACCGGTGCTGCCGCCACCGTTGGGTAATTCTTCGCGTCCGACGACCCATCCCGTGTACGGATCGATGAAATGCAGCGACCGCAGCGAGGCACGCACTCCGCTGGGCTGGCGTTCCCAATGCTTTCCGCCGTCGATGCTGTGCCAGATGACGCCTTCATCGCCGACCGCCCAACCTTCGCGGTTGTCCCAGAACTGCACGGCACGCAGCGCCGCGTCCTCGAAGTTGCGCAAATCGGCGCAACGCGCCGACGGACTCAGGACCATCGTCGCCACGGCGGCCCACAAGATAGACGGGATGCGAAGAATTCGCATGAGGGTTCCTTAAATTGCTCTGGAAAGCAAGAGGGCGAACGAGAAGCCTCTCTCCCCCGAGTACAGGGGCGACGGGGGCTTTGCGGAAAGTCTCTTAGCGGTTGCGACTTCTCCGGTCAAGCCGTAGCTGCGCGGTCATTCGGCAGTGTCCCGACAGCCCGTTCACCTCGGCCTTGCCCAATTCCTCGGATCGGATTACACTCCTAGAAGTTAGTCTCCGCGCCCTCCGCCCGCTCGATCCCGCCAGACGATCGATTCGTATCCCACCCGCAGGAGTTTTCCTTATGTTGCGTATCGCGATTCGTTGCATGGCATCTTTTGCCGTGCTGGTATTCGTCGTCTCCACCTTTCCCGCCGCTCCCGCGCCGCAGCCGGTTCATTTCGATTGGCCGCAGTGGCAAGGGCAGCTGCGCACCGGCGTCTCCAACGAGACGGGCCTGCTCAAGGAATGGCCGAAAGCCGGGCCGTCGCTGTTGTGGAAAGCGGAGAAGCTCGGTGGCGGCTTCAGTACCCCATCTGTGGCGAGTGGCCGCGTCTACGGCATGGGATTCCGCGACAACGATGAGATCGTCTGGGCGCTCGATGAAGCGACCGGCGAACCCGTATGGTCGGTGAAGATCGCCGACGCCAATCGCAAAGTCGGATACAGTGAAGGACCGCGCTGCACGCCCACGGTCGACGGCGACCGCCTGTACGTTCTCGGATTGGGTGCCGATCTCGTTTGCCTGAAGACCAAGAACGGCGAAGAAGTGTGGCGTAAGAATCTGCGCAAGGATTTCGACGGCAAAGTCGGAGGCTGGGGCTATAGCGAATCGCCGCTCATCGACGGCGACAAATTACTCTGTACGCCCGGAGGGAAAAAAGCCACCCTCGTCGCCCTCAACAAAATGACCGGCGAAACGATCTGGAACGGCGTCGTCCCCAAGGGCGATCAGGCCCATTATGCCTCGATCATCGCCGTCGAGTTCGAGGGCAAACGGCAATACATTCAGTTTCTCGGCGGCGGCGTGGTCGGCCTGTCCGGAGACGGTACTTATTTGTGGCGCTACGACCATCCGCACAACGGCACGGCCAACTGTTCGACCCCGTTGTATCACGACGGATTCGTTTTCGCCGCTTCGTCCTATGGAACCGGCGGCGGCTTGGCCAAGCTCAGCCGCGATGGCGACAACGTCAAAGCCGAGGAGGTCTACTTCACCAAAAATATGAAGAACCACCACGGCGGCATGGTCCGTCTCGGCGACTATCTCTACGGCTCGGACGAAGGCTCGTTGACCTGTTTGGAGTTCCAGACGGGCAAGCTGCAATGGGCCGAGCGCAAGGCCGGCAAGGGGTCGATTGCTTACGCGGACGGCTGCTTGTACTATCGCAATGAAGGCGGGCCGATGATCCTGGTAGAGGCCAACCCAAAGAAGTACGTCGAGCTTGGCCGCTTCACCCCGCCGCGCACCGGCAAACCCGCTTGGCCGCATCCCATCGTCGCCAACGGAAAACTGTACATACGCGATCAAGATTATCTGTATTGTTACAGCGTGAAACAAAAGCGACGATAAGAGTTCCAGACTATCTTGAATGCTCCCCTCGTCGCCGTACCCAGGGGCGAGGGGAGAATCCGAGAGTAGCGTTGCACGGTTAGGCGATCCTCATGTGCCGGGCGATTGGGGCAGCCTGGCTTCGAGTTCGCGGCAGAGTTTGTCGAAGGACGGCGAGTTGGCCCGGCACTGCTGTAAATCCATCCGTCTCGCCAATTCAATCGCATCGGCGGGCTTCGTGTACTTGCGTCTTCCGTCCTTGCGTTGCATTTGGCGCGTCAGCCAAGTACCTCCGCTACCGTTCTCGGGGTTCGCCGGCACAGTCAAATCGTTGGGCAGTCCGTTCACGCCAGCCAGTGATGCCGCCGCCGCCTTGAACCAGTTCTCCAACTCGCGTCGCGCCAACACGCATGCAATGTCGGCATCACTACGCGCGGCCCTGGCCCTCGCCAGCAAATTCGGCCCGATTGTCGCGGGACAATCTTCCTCCGCATCGATCAGGACGAGGAGGAAACCGCGGTCGGCCTGTCGCAAACGCGAACGGACAGCACGGAAGGCACGCTCCACCATTTGCTCCAGACACGGGTGGCCGTCCTTGACGAGGGAGGAACGATTTGCTGGGAGCGGCTCCAGTACGGCCAATGGCTCACGATCCGCTGCTTGCTGCAGATGTTGCCAGAGCCGCGACAAGATAATCTTGATGCAGCGTTCTTCGGTCTCTCCTTCCACGATAGGTGCGACGAAGAGCGTCATGGTGAGGTTTGCTCCTGTCGTGCCAGTTCGGCTTGCCGTTCCAGATCATCGATATCAGGTTCTAGTTGCCGCTCGCGCTCGAGACCGCCCAGCGTGCTGAGGCGATCGCGCACGATGCTGACGCTCGCTTCATCGACGGGGCCGATGACGGTTTGGCCGTCGATCATCTGGACGACGCGGACGTTCGACGGCTTGATCTCTGCCGCGTCGAGCAAGTCGGGCGAATGACTGGTCAGCAGGATCTGAGTCCGGAGGCTCGCCTCGTCCATTGCCGCTACCAACGCCCGCATCGCGCCCGGATGTAAGGCCGTTTCCGGCTCCTCAATGCCGACGACGCTGGGACATCCCCACGGCAACGCATTCTGGAACGCCGCCGTCAAGGATGCGAGAACCCGCAGAGTGCCGTCGGACATGCTGGAAGCGTCGAAATCTTGTTTCTTATCGGAGCCATTGCAAGCTAACCAAAAGTGAACCGTCTCGTACTCCCCATAGGGCACAATGTCAAAGCGCTCGATCCCTGGAACAACGGCGGACAGATAGCGGCCGATTCGCTGAAATGCCCAGTTATCGTGCTGTTGCGTGCCGGCCAACACACGGGCGAGGTTCTGGCCGTGATGGTCTAGCATCTGGCCGGGGTTCGGCCGTTGGAGGGGGCGCATCGCCTCCGGGCTGAAGTTATAAAAGTTCATGCGTCGCAACGAATCGGCCCACTCGACGTAGGGCGATTGGCCGAGATAATTGAAAAGGAGTTGGCCGGATGCGACTTTCCAGAACTCGATATTGGTCGAGGGCGCGTGCGTTCCCAACTCCATCGAGCCAGTGTGGACAAGCACATCCTTGGGAGCAGGGCCACGGCAGCTGAGACCGCCTTGCCAGCCGGTCGATGGCTCTTTGATTGTCACCCATTCTTCCGGCTCGCCGTGGGTCAAGACGCCGGCCGAACGGATTGCGGGAATGGTGAGGCGATAGCGGGCTTCCTGTTCGTAGGAGTTGGCTCCCGCGGCGAAACGGCATTCGATCTCGAAGGTAAGAGCGTTCGGCTCCCCGGAACGACACAAGAGGGACCGCATGTTACCTCGTCGCTGGATGGCCTCCGCGACACCAAGTTTTGCGCAATCGCCGAGGAAAGCCAGGGCGTCGAGGAAGTTGCTCTTGCCCGAGGCATTGCGGCCTACAAGGACCGTGAGCGGTTCCAGTGTTACGTCACAGAAGGCGATGCTCTTGTAGCCGCGGATACGCACCCGGCGAAGGAAGGCCGGCTTCGTCCACTCTTCAACCTCGGAACCGATCTCTTTTTCGGGTGCGGATGCCATAAATAGTGCCCTTCCTCACAGATCTTTGGACTCTTCCCATTCTATCCGGCCGTCCCTATTGTTTCCGTTTGCTCCAACCCGAATGTCTCACCGCAGAGAACGCAGAGATCGCGGGGTACTCACTTGCGACGCCAGACGCTTTGTTCCGATAGACCCAGTTGAGCGAGCGTTGGACGAATCGCTTGCAGGAAGCGCACGGCATCCACGGGATAGCCGGCCGTCGGCTTCAGGTCCGGCACATGCTCGCGCCAGAATCGATTGAACTCCAACATCAACAATTCGCGCAGATATTTGCTCGCCATCGACGCCAGGGCCACGCACAAATGCTCGGCGTCCGCGCGCGGCTGAAAGGTCAAAC
>JAJXWW010000002.1 GCA_021781415.1 Planctomycetota bacterium | reverse complement strand
GTTGGTTCGTGGGGTATCGCCGGCTGAGCAAGGACTAGGAACGGAACCCGCGTGTGAGCGGAACGATGGTATATGTGGCGATGATTCATCTAATGCTCCGGCGGCTACGACCCGCGTGAACTATAAGGAAAACCCCATTTGCAAACACGCTCTTACATGCCGGGGCAATAGGGCCAAGAGAACGGCGTTGTTGCCAGAGAGATAGATGTCACGCAAGGACACCCTCCCGCGGAGAATTGGCAAGGTTACTCGCACGCTGTTTGTAACCGATTGAAAATACAATAGTTGCGTTCCAAAAGTCACCTTGCCAACCCACCGAAAAGGTGGCAAGGTGACTTTTTGGCAGGCGAGCCGATCTTTTCGCTACACGTCAAGGCGTACTGTTTCCAGCGGCGATTCGTTCACCTACGATGCCGCCAATGGCACTGGCTATTCCACCCCGGCCAGGGTGATTGTGGCCGCGGCCCCGGTGGTGCAATCCCAGACGTTTCGAAAGTCCAGCGACAGGTTTTTCTTTGCTTCCCATCGGCGGGAGCGGATACACTCGTTGGTCATCTCTCACCTTCTTCGGGTTCTCGATCGCGGGCGTGAGGCCGAGGTCGCTTGCTCGTAAACCCCAAACGTTGCAGCTACAAGCCCACCGTGCGCACGGCCACGACGATGTCGAACTCCTGTCGAATGCGTTGGCCAACGGCGCGATGGGTCCACAGGACGGCCGCGATGCCTAATTCTTCGGTCTCGGTGGCCCCCAATCGGCAACCGTGTACGGCTCGCAAGCGGACGGATTCCAGGACATCGTCGGAGATTTCGCGGGCATCGGGTAAAGAAATGGCCTTGATTTTGAACTCCCGTGAGTGAAACAAACGCGGCATTGTAGCTTCGACGAACAACATTCGTGCCGAGGTAATACCGCAGTGAGATTCATGGGAGAAAAGCGCTCGTCTGCTAAGATATTACCCCGGCATGTAAGCTCGTCACGTTTTTTGACGCCCCCGCTCGCCAAGTGATTTCCTTTCATGCCGGGGTAACAGCGGTCACATTCTTCCAACGGCGGTGGATGAAGGGAGAAGACGACAATGGCCGAGGTGAGGCCGGATTCGGGCGAGACACGCGCGTTGCTGGAGCGCATCGGGCGGCGCGACGAGCGCGCGCTGGAGGAATTGCTCGTTCACCATCGCGCCGATCTGCGCGATTTCATCGACTTTCACCTCGATCCCCGGTTGAAGGCGCGTTTCGATCCTTCGGACGTGGTGCAAGAAACCCAAATGGAACTGGTACGCCGCATGGACGACTTTCTGGCGCAGCGACCGATGCCTTTTCGTTTGTGGATGCGGAAAAAAGCCTACGAGCGCTTGCTCAACCTTCGCCGCGATCATGTGGAGCGCGCGAAGCGAAGCGTTCGCCGTGAGGCACCGCTGCCGGATCGCTCTTCGCTGTTGTTGGCGCGCCCTCTGTTGGCCAACCAACCGACGCCGAGCCAAGAAGCGGAGGCGCGCGAGTTGGCCGAGCGGATTTCCAAGGCTGTCGACCAACTCACCGAGGCCGATCGAGAGATACTCCTTTTGCGCCATGCCGAGGATCTACCATTTGAAGAAATCGCCGTCTTGTTGGATCTCACGGCGGCGGCGGCGCGGAAGCGTTTCGGCCGTGCGCTGATTCGATTGCAGAATCTGCTGCGTTCGGAGGGATTGTTGGAGGATGCGCCATGATCGACCCAGCCGCTTCAGACGACGATTCCCTCGATTCGCTGGTCGGTCGGGTTGCGGATGAGTTCCTCCGCCGCCAGCAACAGGGAGAGAATCCGGATGTGGAGGAGTACGCCCAGCGCTATCCCCAGGCCGCTTCGCTGTTGCGCGCCGTGCTGGCGTCGCTGCGTCTGATCGACCGTTCTTCTCCAGACAGCAGCGGCGAAGTGGAAGCGGAGACGCTTGGCGATTTTCGTCTGGGGCGTGAGATCGGCCGAGGCGGCATGGGGGTGGTTTACGAAGCCGAGCAGATCTCGCTCAATCGGCGGGTGGCCTTGAAAGTGTTGCCATCGGCGGCCACGCTCGATCCGCGGCGGCTGCAACGCTTCAAGATCGAAGCGCAGGCGGCGGCGCAACTGCTGCATCCCAACATCGTGCCGGTGTACGCCGTCGGTTGCGAACGCGGCATCCATTTCTACGCCATGCAATTAATCGAAGGGCGAACGCTTTCCGAGTTCGTCGACCAACTACGCAACGGGGTGGGACAAGGGACCAACAGCGACTCGGCAACAACCGTCGTGCAGTTCGCCCCCGGTCTGTCCCACGCCGATTTGTTTCGCCGTACCGCCGAGATTGCCGCGCAGGCCGCCGACGCCCTCGATCACGCCCATCAAGCCGGCATCATCCACCGCGATGTGAAGCCGAGCAATTTGTTGCTCGACTCCAACGGCAAAGTCTGGATTACCGATTTTGGTTTGGCGCATTGCCAAAGCGAAAGCACTCTGACGTTGACCGGCGATCTGGTCGGCACGCTGCGCTACATGAGTCCGGAGCAGGCGCTGGGCGGACGCACGCCCCTCGACGCGCGCGCCGATGTTTACTCGCTCGGCGCGACGCTATACGAATTGCTGACGCTGCACCCGGTGGTGGACGGCCACGATCGCCAAGAGATTCTGAGCAAAATCGCCACACAGGAACCGATCGCGCCGCGCCGGCTCAATCGCACCCTCCCGCGCGAGTTGGAGATTATCTTGCAGATGGCTTTGGCCAAGTCGCCGCGAGAGCGCTATGCCACGGCGGGAGATTTTGCCGACGATCTGCGGCGATATCTGGAAGATCGCCCCCTTCGCGCGCGCCCGCCCAATCCCGTGCAGCGCCTGCTCAAGTGGGTGAAACGGCATCGCCCCCTGACGGCCACTGTCGGCGCGTTGCTAGTCTGCGCCGCGTTGTTGCTGGGCGGCTTCTGGATTTGGCTGACTCAACAGCGCGAGGCGGCGGTGAGAGCGGCAACCGTGCATTTGAATCGCGCCGAGCTGCTTCAGGAACAGGGGCACTGGCTGGAAGCGCGCGCGGCTTTGGAGCGGGCCGAAGAGCGCTTGATCGAACACGGTCCCGAATCGCTGCGACGACGCGTGCGACAGCGGCACGATGAGCTGGATTGGGTGGCGGCTCTCGACGCCGCCCGCTTGCAAGCGACCGAAGTGCGCGCCGGCCTCAACGCCGACCTCGCCGGCGCGGATCGAGCCTACCGCCAAGAGTTTGAAAAACGACAAGTGTACGTCGAGCGAGGCGACGCCGAGGCGACGGCTAAGCTTCTCCAAACGCTCTCGATTCGTGATGCGTTGGCGCAAGCGCTCGATCATTGGGCCTTCGTCAAGGAGCAACTCCACGCAGGCGACGGTGAGCCGCTGCTGCGCGTGGCGGATTTGCTGGACGGCGACCCCTGGCGTCAGCGCTTGCGAAGACTGCTGGTTTGGAGCGATCGAGCGGGTTTAGAGAGTTTGGCCGAGGAAGCGGCGGCTCCCAAACAGCCAGCCATTCACGTTGCCATTCTCGGTCTACGTCTCGATCTGCACGGCGCATCGGCGCGGGCCGAGCAACTCCTTCGCCGAGCGCAAGCCGAGAGACCGGCAGATTTCTGGCTCAACCTCATGCTGGCCAATCTGCTCTCCTCGGTTCGCGCCGCCACGCCGGAGCGACTGGCCGAGTCGGTGGGCTTCTATCGAGCGGCCCTGGTCCAGCGTCCCGCCAACGCCGCGGTTTACCTGAATCTCGGTGTTGTCTTCGCGTTGGCCAATCGAAATGCCGAGGCGGAGCATGCCTTTCGCAAAGTGCTGGAGTTGCGCGGCGAGTACGAACCGGCCTACAGCAATCTAGGCGCGGTTCTGGCCAGACAACAGCGCTGGGACGAGGCGGAGCAAGCCTGCGAAAAAGCCATCGCCCTGAAACCCGACTATTCCGACGCGCACAACAATCTCGGCAATATCTTGATGAGCCGCGGCAAGTTGGCTCAGGCCGAGAAGGAGTTTCGCCGCGCTCTGGCGCTGAACGACGCCAATGCCCAAGCACATCACAGCCTCGGTGGATTGCTGGGTCGGCAGGGCAAGATCGCGGAAGCCGAGAAAGAGTTTCGCTCTGTCGTGAAACTCGTGCCCAACAACGCCCCCGCCCACGCCGATCTTGGCTTGGCTTGCCATCAACAAGGCAAACTCGACGAGGCGGAGAAAGAAGAACGCCAGGCCATTGCACTACTTCCCAATTACGCCGAAGCCTGGTTCAATCTGGCCAACATCCTCATGGAGCGGAAAAAACCGAAGGAAGCCGAAGACGCCCTCCGCCGCGCGCTCGCCATCAAACCCGATTTCGCGCCGGCGCAACACAATCTGCGGCTTTTATTGGAAGAACGCTCTCGAATGCAAGGGAACGAATCAGGCGCGTCGAAGAATGACATCCAAGGTTAGGCACGAAGCGAAGCGCGTGGCCGTCACGCTCCGTGTCGCGGCTAACCGAGCTTTTCTTCACGGCGCAAGACGAGGAATCGATTTTGCGCTGTCACATTTAGCTCGCAACGGTGGATGAAGGCAAGGAGGACGCCGTGTGCGTTCGCCTGCTTGGTTTGGCATTCATTCGTTCCGTTGAGGATCGTGTCATGGCCGTTGAGACGACGTGTCCCCGTTGTGGGGCGGAATACAATCTTGCCGAGCATCTGCGTGGCAAGACGGTTCGCTGCAAGAAATGTCAAGGCGGCATCGTGGTCGGCGAAGAGGCCGCGCCCAAGGTCCAACCCAAAAGTACGGTCACCGTCGCCAAGAAGCCCGCTCCCCGCTCGATTGACGAATCGCCAATCGAGCCGCCGAAACGGAAACGACGCCGCGAGGAAGAAAGGACGGCTCAGAAGCGCCCGCGCAAAAGCGGCGGGGGTCGGGGATTGCTCGTTGGCTTGATCGTCGCCGGCGGCGGGTTGCTTCTGGTTTGCGGCGGCGGTTTGACCTTCCTGTTGATGAGCGGCAGACTGGGCAATAAGGGGCCGGATTATCTGGTCGATATCAGCGGCAAATGGCCGGAGCCGATGGATTTTCC
>JAJXWW010000133.1 GCA_021781415.1 Planctomycetota bacterium | reverse complement strand
CTGTCGCCGTTTGTTGTGGAGCAGTTCCGCCACTTTCTCGACTTCCACGCCCAAGCGGTGGGCGTCGCGCAGGACGGAGTGCGGATCGCTTTTGACGCGCCGATTCAACCCGCGCGCCTCGGCGGCAACCTCGGCAAGTCGCTCCTCAAGGTCGGAGCGCCGCTTCTCGCGCACCTGCTTCCACACCGACGAGAGATAAGCGCGAAAGCGTTCGATTTCACTGCGCGCCTCTTCCTCCGGGGGACGGCTTGGACGCGGGGGACGCGGCAGCGTGTCGCTCAAGAGCTGTTTCAGATAGCCGGCGTATTTCTCTAGGTTGTCGTTGCATTCGCGGTAGAGCGCTTGGTTGTGTTCCTCGTGGGCTTGCTCGGCATAGCGCTCCTGCGCGCGGATGTGTTCGGCCAGTTCTTCGGGAGCGCGGCCGGTCTTGTCGGCGACCTCGGCGGCTAGGCTGAGGCAGTGTTGCACCAGTTGAGCGAAGCGCGGCCAAGGCGGGTCGAGCATTTGGCCGCGACTCGTTTCCAACTGTTGCAGCAATTCGCGGAGTTCGGCCATGCGCTGAATCGCCTTCGGTTCGTCGTCGTAGCGCAACGCCTCGAATAAATCTTGCCGTATTTGCATCGTTTTTGTGCGCAAACGGGCGCGGTATCGACCGCTGAATTGCGGCAGTAAGTCCTCGATTCGCTGCTGGATCTCGTCGATCTCGGCGCGGGTGGGGCGGCTCGCCGGTGGAGGAGCGGCGAGGGTCGCGATCTCACAGCGTTCGATGGAATCGCCCTCGCCGGGGATGCGCAGGCGCAAGCGTACTTCGATCGTGTGTCTCGCGTCGATGGCGAACTCCACCTCGACCGGCGATCCGAGTGGCAGGGACGGATCGAGATCCTCAATGGTCATTTGCTTGACGACGCGGTTCTCCTCGAAGATCGGCACGACGATGCGCCCGCTCCGATCGTGGGTGCGGCAGGTACAGTGAAAGACTCCGGGCAGGGTGGCACCGACTGGAGCGACGGTCTGCTTCATGCGTTGGCCGCTCCGCGACAGCACCTCGATTTGCAACGGTTTGGTGATGAGTTGCGTGGGCAATACGCCTTGACCCAATGGGCGCGCCTCGCTCTGGTGCCGCACCACGGCGACGACGCGCGCCAACTCTCGGCCCGCTCCATCGCAAACGGTGAACTCGAGGGCATTGTCCGTCTCCGGCTGCAATTCCAGATCTTGTGCGAACGTACCGCGCTCGTCGAGAAACGCTTCGTCCATCAACCCCGTGGCCAACGAACGAATGCGCACCGACCCGCCATCCAGAGAAGAAGGACCGGCCGAATCGGAGAGAGGGAGACCGGAGTTCTGACGGACGATTCCCGTCGCTCGATAGGCTACGTCCCGCGCGTTGACCGGCCCGGTCAGACGCAACTCCAAAACGGAGTCGCGCTGCCCTTCTCCTTGACTCTCTTCGATGCCGGAGAAGACAAATCGGGTTCCGTGCAGGGCGGCGCGCAGAGCCGCTCCGTAGGCGACACACAGGTCCGGCTCGTGCAGCAGCGGCTCAAGATTGCGACAGTGTTCGGGGAGATCGGCATTGCAGAACGCGGCGGCCACGGTGTCGCGCACCAGGGGCAATCGACTCGAACCGCCGACGAGAATGACGTAGTCGATGTCGCCCAGAGTCAGGCCGTTGCGTTCTCGAGCGCGGGCAAGGGCTTCGTGGCAGCAATCGATGGTGCGATCCACTTTATCGCGGATGAGACGATGGAACGCGCCGCGCTCCACCGCCACTTCCAACGTCAGCGCGCGGCCTGTCTCATCGTGAATCCAGTCGGGCAGATATCGTTCGACGCGTTCGGCGTGGGACAGGTCGATTTTGATGCTCTCCGCGACGCGCACCAGTTGTGCGAAGCGATAAGCACCCGCTGGGGTCGAGAGATCGAATAGCGATGGCAAGCTCTCGCTTGCGATCGCTTGCGACGGGGCGCTTTCGGACGCGACGGTCCAGCTTCCGCTTTCCACCAAATGCGTGGCCAAAAGACGGTCGAAGTCATCGCCGCCGAGGAAGGGATCGCCGCTGACCGCCAGCACTTCGTAATCGTCGAGTCGGCGGCGCACGATCGACACGTCGAACGTGCCGCCTCCGAGATCGTAAACCAGATAGGTCGCGTCGCCGTGATGGCCGAGCCAGGCATAATAGATGGCGGCGGCAGTCGGTTCGTGGAGCAGTTCGACCACCTCGAACCCGGCCAACTCACCGGCTTGCCGTGTCGCCTCGATCTGATTGTGATTGAAGTACGCCGGCATCGTGATGATGGCCGAATCGATCCCTTGACGCGGATCGTTGAGCGTGCGTGCCATCGTATCGCGCAACAAATGTAAGACGCACGCCGAAGCCTCCGGCGGCGTCAGCTGTTTCGGTCCCACGGTGAAGGTGCGAGGCAGCCCCATGAAGCGCTTGACGGAAGCGAGCGGCAAGACCGAATCGGTAGCCGACAAGCCGGGCCGATCGACGCCCTTGACTTTCTCCGTCGAGGGATTGGGAACCTCGGCCCTCTCGACGGCGGAATGGCCGGCGACGAGACATCGGCGTTTGTCGTCCCAAGCAATTAAGGAAGGAAACGTGCGGCGGCCACGCTCATCTTGTCCGGTGAGCAGCGCGCTGTCGGTAGCGTCGAGGACGGCGATAACACTGTTGGTGGTTCCGAGGTCGATGCCAACGGTTTTGTAGTGACGAAAGGTGGAATGCGAAGCGGTCGGGAGGCGCATAAGAGGACTCGCTCGATTCGTCTGCCGATAGAAAAAAGGAAACCCGCGGCCCGGCTGGATCGAGAGGTAACGTATCGTTTCCGCTGAGGTGTGTACCACTTATCGGCTTGGTAGCAAGCCGCGCTCAGCACCGTATTAGCCGAAGTCCAGCGAGGCAACGGGTTTCGCAAAGACCATGTTGCGTCTCGACTGTTGCACCTCCTGTGAAACTCGGCCCGGAGTCCGCTTGCATGAGCATCGGTTCGGAGACACTGAACAAGTGTCAATAATTCGGGGAGATGTTGCCATCGTCGGCCCGAAAACAAGCCGCAACCTCCCAAGCAAACATTCTCGTTGTTGTCTTCCTCGCGGTCCCGATAACACGCGAGGATTTCCGACCCAGAGGCCGCAAAACGAAGCGAAGAGACGGCCAATAGGTCAGACCGTTTGGATGTGTTAACACTACAGATTCTTTTTACTCGGCCTCGCGCACTCTGTCAATCGTCGTCGGCATTTTTTTTCGGCAGGGCGAAAGCGAGACTCCCCTCGCGCCAGGATACGCTGGCCGAGGGGAGTCGTAATCGCGGTGGTTTCGTCGATGGGACGTCGTACCGTTATAATTTCAGATTGAGCATCGAGCTGAGAAAATACGCGGCGATTCCAGCGAGAACGGCCAGCAGCACAATACCGACCGAGCCGATCCTTTGAATCAACGGGGTTCGCGGAGCTTCTTGTGGTTGCGCGGCGTGTTTTTCGGCTTGAGGAACGGCGGCCGGTTCGGGGCGAGCCGGTTTGGCAGCTGCGGCAGCGGGGCGAGGCGGAGCCGTCCGCTCGTCGCGCGGGCGCGATGCCGAGGGAGCGACGGGCAGCGACGGTGAATCCGGGCGAGCCAATCGCACGCGCGGCATGGCCATCGTCGAACGCCGCATCGGTGTCGCGCTGGCACCGACGAACGGACGCAGCGCCTCGATCAGTTCGCCGCAGTCGCCGTAGCGCTCATTGGGAGCTTTTTTCATCAACCGTTCGACCACCGCGATCAATCCGTCCGGCACGTCGGGGTTTAGCTCCTTGATCGAAGTCGGCTGTTTGTGCTGATGGGCCATCATCTTCTCGACCGCCGTGCCGTCCGGGAACGGATAACGGCCGGTCAAGCAGTAATACATGACGCAGCCCAAACTGTACTGATCGCCGATCGGCGTTAGATTGGTCGGGTCCATGATGCTTTCGGGACTCGCACAATCCAGACCGCTATTGACGGAATTGGCCGTGGACATGGTGTCCACCAGCGATTCCCCTTCGGTCTCGGCCAGCAGACAGCCGATGCCGAAGTCGAGAATGCGCACTTGTCCATCGACGCCGACCATGAGATTGGACGGTTTGAGCAAGCCGTGGAATAGCCCCTGCTTGTGGCTCAATTCCAACCCCTCGGCAGTCTGAAGCGCGTAGGAGGCCGTCCGCTCCGCGCTGAATCTCCCCTCGCGTTCCACGACTTTATCGAGCGACTCACCCTCGACGAGCGGCCAAGCCAGATAGTGCATGCCGCCGGACGTGCCGACATCGACGAACGGCACGACCGCCACGTGTTTGCACTGTTCGAAGGCGCGCACTTTTCGCCGCGCGATGCGGACGTTCCACATGCTGCGTCGCGGCAAGACTTTGACGGCATACCATTTGTTGTCCGTCTTCGACTGCGCTTTGTAGACCGTGCCCATGCTCCCGGTCCCCAGCGCATCCATAAGCGTGAACGGCCCGAGGACGAACCCCTGCGTCTTGCCTTGGAGCAGGCGTTCGGACTGGAACTCGGTGAGGATGCCTTGGCCGACGAGATATTGAGCCAAGGCGGGCGGTTCGGCTCCCGGATGTTTATTGAGAAACTCCCCGATGACTTGATCGAGCTGGCCACGATCGATCAAATTGCTCCGGCGCAAGTCCCAGACGAACCATTCGCAAGCTCCCAGATCCGTTGTCATCATGGCGGCGTCCTTTATGGCAATAGGGGGATCGGCGCGGCAAAACGATCGACGCCGAGCATCTAGCCGAAACATGGGATACAAAATCGCCGCTGTCAACCGAACGAGAAGTGGAGGCAAGTCGGCATCCGCTACGACGCGGCGAATCCGCGCGTCGGTCGATGGATGCGATCGAGGCGGCCACCCACCCGTTTGTCATCTTGTTGTCTACAAACGGGTTAGCTAGTGTCGGTCGGAAATTGGCCTCTTTTTCAGAGTGCTACCTTGTCCTGACATCCAGTGACATGCCCTTGTCCATTCGGAATGCCCCTCCGCTCCCAAATTCCGGTCACTCTATCGACCGCA
>JAJXWW010000067.1 GCA_021781415.1 Planctomycetota bacterium | reverse complement strand
CTTGAGGTGCTTGGCCACCGCGACAGCGATGCAGCCGGAGCCGGTGCCGACGTCTAAAATCGTCGGCTCCGTCCTCGGCTTCGCCAAACGCAGGCATTCGACGACCAGGCATTCGGTGTCCGGGCGTGGGATCAACACCGAGCGATTGACCGTAAATTCCAGCGAGAAAAACTCCTTGCGTCCGACGAGATACGCCACCGGACACCCCTCGACGCGCTGGCGCACCAATTCGCGGAAGCGCTGTCGTCCTTGCTCCGGTGCCTCTTCATCGTGGCGCGCGTACAGGTCGATGCGCTTGCAATCGAGAGCGTGAGCCAGCAACACTTCCGTATCCAAACGCGACGATTCAGAGCCTTTTTGTCGCAAATAATTCGTCGTCCATGCGAGCAAGCGACCGAGGGTCCAGGGCTGCTCCGTACTCACGAGTCGATCCTTTCGGGGCTTTGCCTCACGTCACGGCCATTCCGAGACGAAGGCGGGCTTGTACCTCTTTCCAATCGCGATCTGAAAGCGAACCGATTGGCTTCAGATCCGTGCGGAGAGCCAAGTCGAGATAAACGCGCACCGCAGATGACTGACGAAGGCCCGCAGCCGCCCAGTCCAGCAAGAGGTAATCCGTCGGCGTCGTGGCACTTGCCACTTGCGTTGTCACAAGCGCCAGAATCACATCGGGATGGTGAGCATGATACACGTCGGTCGAAATCACCACGGCGGGACGTTTCTTCCTCACGATAGCGCCCCGGAACCAACTGGTAACCAGATCGCCGAGCTTAACCATAATTTTCGGTCTCCGTTGTCTCTCGTTCGGCCCACCGCCGTAACGATGCTTCCCGCGCGTCGCGCACATCTTCCTCCGTCCACTCGTCGCTATCATCAACCGGCTCATCGTAGCCGCACTGGTTCTTCAGTTCCAGTGTCAGCTTTTTGATTTCTTCCACTTTCTCCAGCGGTAGATACCACAGGATAAGAGAGATTTCGGCGATTTCTTTAGGTTTCAACATAGTTGCTCCCCTATTCGTTCGTATTCTGTAGCTTTAACGGAGCCAGAGTGCCGAGAAAATAACTACGACCAAATCGGTTCGTCCATAATCCACTCCCTTTACGATTTTATTGTGCCGAGTTGCCTTCGATCTCCGTCGTCAAACCTTGCGCCATCTTGACCTCGGTTCCGTGATTGACCGTCCACGCCGTTTTATGCGTCACCGTCTCGATCAATCCCGCCGCCGAGGGATGGCCGTTGCCGCTCTTTTTGACGCCGCCGAACGGCAAATGCACCTCGGCACCGATGCACGGTAGATTCACGTAACCCATGCCGTACTCGCATTCGTCGCGGAACAGACGCATGGCGCGATAATCCTCGGTCACGACCGCCATCGACAGTCCGTAAGGAGTGTCGTTATAGATACGAACCGCATCCTCATTGTTTTTGAATGGGATAAGAGCCAAATGGGGGCCGAACACTTCCTCGTGCAGCACGCGCGCATCGGGACGATGTGCCATACGGTAGACGAACGGCGACAGATAGCAACCGTTCGAATGTTCGACACCGCTCAACCGTCCGCCGTCGAGAAGCACCGTCGCGCCCTCTTGTTTGGCCAAAGCGTTGTAGTGTTCGACCTTCTCGACCGCGCCGCGATGGATGACGGGGCCGGTGAAGTTCCCGGCGTCGAGCGGATCGCCGATATGGAGCCGCTTTGCCGCCGCCACCAGCTTCTCGGCGAATTGGTCGAACAGCGACTCGGCGACGAGAATGCGCCCCGCCGAGACACAGCGTTGGCCGCTGGTCTTAAAGCCACTAATCAGAGCGCAATTGACGGCTAAATCGAGCCGGGCGTCGGCACAAACGATGACGGCGCTCTTGCTCCCCATCTCGCAGGCGACGATGCGGTCGTAATGCTCCGCCGACAACTGCTGTATGCGATGGCCGACATCGTAACTGCCGGTGAACAGCACGACGTTGACATCGGCATCGCGGACCAGTGCCTCGCCCGTCTCACCGCCTCCGTGGACGAGATTGACGACGCCGGCGGGAAAACCGGCTTCCTCGAACATTTCGGTCAAGCGTTGGCCGATGGCCGGAGTGTCTTCGGACGGTTTGAATGCGACGGTGTTGCCTTCGATCAGACTCGGCCCCAGCATCCAGAGCGGCACGGCGAAGGGGAAATTCCAGGGCGTGATGACGGCGACGACGCCCCAAGGCTTGCGGCGCATGAAGGCGTCTTTCTCGGCGATCTCCGAGGCCAACACGTCGCCGACGGGCCATCGTCCCGTGCCGAAGACGTATTGAATCATGTGCAAGCCTTCGATCACTTCGGCGCGGCACTCGCCGATCACCTTGCCGCATTCGCGCGCCATCAACTGGGCGAGATTGTCGGCTTCGCGCTTGACGATCTGGGCCAGATTGTCGAACAGTTCGGCGCGATGAATGCGGCTGGAACGCCGCCAAGCCGGAAAGGCGTCGCGCGCGGCGGCGACGACCCGTTTCGCATCTTCGGGGCTGCCGGTGGGAAACACGCCGATCACTTCGCTCTGGCGCGAGGGGCTACGACTCTCGAAGCGATCGCCGTTCGTTGAATGCCAGCGGCCGGCGATGAGGTTTTTTCCCGTGACGACGGCGGACATGCTGCGATTCCTCCTGAATACGAACACCGAAGCGCAAGGTTCTCTTCATCCCGTTGGTATTATAGAGATCGCAGAGATTTACTTCTCGTTCCCATGCACTTCGCGGAAACGAGGCGATGACCGTCGCTTATGCTTCCGGCTCTGGGACGTTTCTCAATCGATTTCTCCCCACGGAAATGGCCCGCTCGTTGCTTTCCAGCGTCGGCGGTCGGCCATCGACGGTGCTTCCAGGATAGATAGACCGGTCATATCCCTTATATGCTTCCGTGCGCAAATGTGCCAACATCTGATGCCCGCGCCGGCGTTCGCGTTCGTGGCGCAGGGCGGCGACATCGATCGGGCCGACGACGACTTTTTCGCCGGGTCCGGGATCGGCTTGGCTGAGAATGCGGCCATCGTAATCGACGATCGCGCTCCCGCCCGGCCAACTGAACGGCGGATAGTGATGGGCGCTCGCTCCCTGGTTGCTGGCCACAACGTAGGCGAGGTTTTCCACGGCTCGGCAGCGATTGATGAGCGTCCACCAATCCAACGGCGGCGTCGCGCCCCACGGGTCCATGTACGCCGACACGCGCAACAGCACTTCCGCGCCGCCCAGAGCGAGCTGTCGAATCGCCTCCGGAAATAGCCAATCGTAGCACGTCGCCGCGCCGAGTCGGCCGATCTCGGTGTCGGCCACGGGGAACAGCGGCTCGTCGTAGCCCGGCAGATCGTGCGGGCTGGTGTGAACCTCCCAGGGTATCCACGGATGCACCTTGCGATAGAGCGTCAGCAAACCGTCGGGACCGATCAGACACGTCGTATTAAAGACGTGGCCGGGGTATTTCTCCGCGCGTTCGAGAAAGCTGCCCGTCTGGATGTAAATGCCGTGTTCGCGCGCCTTGCGGTGATAGCGTTCGGTATGCTCGTTGGGAATCGTCACGGCCAGCTTGTCGTACAGCTCCTCGACGGTGGGATAGATCGGCGCGGCGTGGGCGAACTCGGGAAACACGACGAGACGCACGGTCATAAACGGCTCGTAGCCGAGAACCGCGCGGTCGATGGTCGCCAGCATGTGATTGACCGCCGAGGCGATGCCGGAGCGATCTACCGGGTTGGGGCGATCAGTCTGACAAGCGGCCGCGGCGTAGCGAAGAGTCGGAAGATTCATCGAAGCGTATCCTTTTGACCGGAACTATCCCGAACCATTGTTACGGGTCGAGGGTTGCGTTGGGTCGAAGAATCGTGATCCTCGTCAAGAAGTCTAAACCGAAGATACGAAAAAGTCGTCTGAAACTGATTGACGAATCGTCCGCCCCCGTTTATGATCTTTTCATCCTACGCGTGTCGATCTTTTCCCCCCAGTGAATAGGTGGCATCATGACGCCGGCCCTCCGTCTGAAACTTGCACTCATGGCTATCGCCTCCGTCCTCGGAGCCGCCTTCGCCTGGAATGCCTCGTTGGGTCAATTTCGCCCACCGATTCGTCCGGGGGGTGGGATCCGCCCGCCCGTCATCAACCCGCCGGTGTTTAATCCACCGAACATGCGTCCCCCCGGCTTCAATCCTCCTGGGATGAACCCTCCCGGCTTTAACCCACCTGGGATGAACCCTCCCGGCATAAACCCGCCTGGGATGAACCCTCCCGGCTTTAACCCACCTGGGATGAACCCTCCCGGCTTTAACCGGCCTGGAATGAACCCGCCTGGGATGATGCCCGGCGGAGGTAACGAGATCATCAATGTCTGGACGTGTACGGGATGTGGGAAAGAGTTGGGTCGCGGTTTGAGCGCGCCTCCGGACAAGTGCCCGAGTTGTGGAGCGCGGATCATTAACGGCGTGGGCAACGGCATTCCCCAACCGGGTATGACGAATCCTGGCGGAATGATCGCTCCGGTCATCAATCCGCCCGCGGTTGCCCCGCCTGTGGTCGTCAATAATCCGTCTACTTCCTCCTCGACTACCGTTAGCGAAACCACTTCGACCGCATCGAGAAAGGGTGTCATCGTCGCACTCGTGGTCGGGGTCGTTGTCGTGGGTGTTTTGATTCTGGTGGGTGGGACGTTTTTGGTGATCTACACCATGAGGAGCGGCCAATCTCCCAAGCCGCGTCCCCGTCGCCGTCCGCGAGATGACTACGACGATTGACCGATCCATTGTTGCACCCTTCCGCCGTCGAGTTTGCCAGCGCATCTCGACGGCGGTTCTCATTTCTCGACAGTGTGTCTTGCCGGTTTCTTCGACCCAATCGACTCCCACTTCGCCATTCTCCAAACCACGGGACTGGCCGGAGCCACGACATCCCGCATCGCTTCTCGCCCTCTCATCTCATATAAAAAAATTGTGGCGTCTTGGTGATTCGCGTGGCTTGGTGGTGAGTTCCTTCGATGGCAGACATCCGCGCCTTTCGCGCTTTTCGTTACGATTTGGGCCGCGTCAGCAATCTCAGCGACGTGGTCGCGCCGCCCTACGACGTGATCGATCCCGCCCTGCAACGGACGCTCTACGAACGCAGCCCCTACAACGTCGTCCGCCTGGAACTGAATCAGGAAGAACCCAATGACAACGATGCCGAGAACCGCTACACGCGCGCCGCCCGCTTTCTGCGCGATTGGCAGCGCGACGACGTATTGATTCAAGACTCCGCGCGCAGCCTCTATGTGGTTTATCAAGATTTCGAGGTCGAGGGGCGTCGCTACACTCGGCGCGGCTTTCTGTCTCGGGTCCGCCTGGAACCGTTCGGCTCGGGTCGCATCTATGCTCACGAAGAGACGATGTCTGGACCCAAGGCGGATCGGTTGAAGCTCTTCCACGCCACGGGCATGAACCTTAGCCCCATCTTCGGATTGTACCCCGACTCCGACGACGAAGTGATGGGGCGAATCGACGCCGTGGTCCGCAACACGTTGCCATTGCAGGCGACCGACCATCTCGGCGTGGTCAGTCGTCTTTGGCCGGTCACGGATCAGCACCTCGTCAGCGCGGTGACGGGGTTGCTCAGTCCCAAGCCGGTCTTTATCGCCGACGGCCATCATCGCTATGAAACCAGCCTGCGCTATCTCGAAGAGCGCCGCGCCGCTGTCGCCCATTCGGGTGAGGAACTGGACAGCGAATCGCCGGCGAACTTTACCATGATGATGCTCGTGGGCATGAGCGACCCCGGTCTGATCATTCTACCCACGCACCGGCTCATCTCCGGTCTACCGAGTTTGAACGCCGAGCGTCTGAGCGAAATCCTCGCGCCGCATTTCCAAGTCGAACGCATCGGCACGGGCCAAAAGGGTGCCCGCGATGCGTGGGAGACGATCGAGGCGGACGGATCGCAAGATCTGCTCGGCTTCGGCACGGTGGCCGACGGCGCGTGGCTGACGGCTCGCTTCCGTTCGCCACAGATGATGGCCGAGCGCGCCGCCAACCACAGCCCCGCCTGGCGCGGCCTCGCGGTCAGCATTCTGCACGTCGCCGTTCTCGATGGCCTTCTCGCGCAAGCGACCGGCGGCAAGCCCGAATGCAAGTATGTGCATCTGTTACGCGAAGTGACCGAGGCGACGGAGGCGAAGCAATGCCAGCTCGCCGCCCTGGTTCCCCCGGCCACCATGCAACACGTCGAGGAGATCGCCGGTAATCTGGAAAAGATGCCGCCCAAATCGACGTATTTCTATCCGAAATTGCTGACGGGGCTGGTTTTGAATTCGCTGAAAACGCATTGAAAACTTTTGAACCAATCTACGATTGTCGCTCGCGCTTCAGGAGTTCGGCTTTGCGCTGAACGCCCCAACGATAGCCGGACAGCGATTCGTCGGTGCGGACGACGCGATGGCAAGGGATGGCGACGGCGATGGGGTTGGCCGCGCACGCACCGGCTACAGCCCGCGCCGCCTGGGGCATGCCGATCCGCGCCGCGATCTCGGCGTAGCTTGCGGTTGATCCAAGCGGGATCTGACGCAAAGCCTCCCAAATGCGCATTTGAAATGCCGTCCCGCGTATGTCCAGCGGGAGATCGAGTCCCCGCGCAGGATTTTCCACCAGCGCCACAACCTGAGCCACCCAACTATCGAAAGAGCTATCGCCGCCCTCGATCTTCGCTTTTGGAAAGCGGCGTTGTAGCTCGCGCGCCAGCTCATCGGGATCGTCGCCGAGGAAGATGGCGCAGACACCCTTGTCGGTAGCCGCGACGAGAATCGATCCGAGCGAACATTCCCCGACGGAAAAGCGTATCGACACTCCCTGGCCGCCGGCGCGAAAAGCGGAGGGCGTCATCCCGAGTTCCTTGGACGCGGAAGCATAGAAGCGCCCATTGGACGCGAACCCCGCACTGTGCATGGCCTCTGTCACCGTCGCGCCTTCGCTCAGTTTGTCCCGCACGCGGCGAGCGCGCTGCTCCTGGGCGTAGTCCTTTGGGGTGACCCCGGCAATCGCTTTGAAGACCCGATGGAAGTGATGAGGACTCATGCCTACGGTGTCCGCCAATTCCGCAAGACTTGGCGGTTCCTCCGCCTTTTCCAGGATGCGACAGGCTTGGGCCACGGCATCGCTGTGGTGATGGACAAGGGAGGATTGATTGGGACGGCAGCGCTTGCATGCCCGGAAGCCCGCTCGTTCGGCTTGCGCGCAACTCGTGAAGAAACGCACGTTCTCTCTCTTCGCCCGCCGTGCCGCGCAGCTGGGACGACAGTATACTCCCGTCGTTCGCACGGCATAATAAAACGCGCCGTCCGCCTCGGCATCGCGCCGCAGCAAGGCTTGCCATCGGCTCTCGTCGTCCGAGAAGCGATTGGCCTTTGAAGGGCAGGACGCTTCGTTTGTTTCGTTTTCTCCGCCGCTCATTGTTCACCTCCCATCTCGTTTATCCAAGTGATATTGTAAGTGGATCGCGTCACTTCGCGCTCCGATTCTTGCGCCGCAATTCGATTTGTCGTTTTGTGAGAGTCCAGGGTGTTAGCGGCGGGCGAGGTGAACGACAAGGATTCAGGCAATGATCAAAACTCTATTATTACCGATCCTTTTAGTCGCCGCGTGTCTCGTCGCCGGTTTGTACGGCGCGTTGCACAATCAGATCTCGTACACCGTGTCGCCCGATTATTTTCATGCTTTCAAGTTCGATCAATTTCGTATCCCCTCTGAGTTGCACAATCGTCTCGGCGCGTCGCTGGTGGGCTGGTACGCCTCGTGGTGGATGGGATTTCTCATCGGCGTGCCGGTATTGATTGTGGGTCTGATCCTGCCCGGTTGGAGACTCTACGCAAGTCGATGCCTCAACTCGTTTGCCATCGTCGTCGCCACGGCACTGCTCGTCGGCCTGGGTGCGTTGGCGTATGCCACCTTGAGCTTCCGGGATACGCCGCCAGACTGGTTCTGGTATCCCAGCGCCGCGATCGACAGAATGGCCTTCGCCCGCGCGGGATTCATGCACGATTTCAGCTATTTGGGCGGCTTTCTCGGCATCTTCACGGCTTCGTTGTATTTGATTGTCGAACGCATCCGCTTGTGGAGACGCTCCCGAAAAACGGCAGTGCTTTCTCCATCTCAAACTCAAGGCAGCGCGCAACGAACAAGCGTATGATAGAGTTCAAGTGAGAACGATGGGAGACTCCAAGGGAGCGGCGCATGAGCGAACAAAACGGCGCGACGTTGGACGATCTGGCGCGGTGCGTCGCGGCGCGCAATCCCTTCCTGGACAATCGCATCAATGGCCCCTCGGCGGACGATGTGGACGTGGAGTCGATTCATCGCAAAGCGTTCGAGCGGCTGACGAGGTTAGCTCTTGAGACGTGCGAACATCGCCGTGGCGTCGGCGCGATGCTGTGGGGCGAGGCGGGCATCGGTAAGAGCCATCTCCTGTCGCGCCTGGCTCGATGGGCGGCGAAGGACCACCGCGCCTATCTCATTTATCTGCACAATCTCCAAGCCGCTCCCGAACATTTGCCGCGCTCGCTGCTTCAATTCGTCATCGCCCGACTGACCCACGGGCGCTCCCAGCATTTCGGGAGTACACCTCTCTTCCATTTGGTACATGCCGCGCTGTTGGAGGCGATGGATCATCGACTCGGCCAGTACAGTTGGCCTCAGCTGGAGCGAGCGTTCGCCGGCGTGGTCGAACGCTTGGCCTGCCGCGAGCTGCCGGGGGAAACGCCTCTCGATGGCACGGTGTGGAACGTGTTGTATCAGTTCTACCGTTCGACCTATCGCGCCTTGCAAAAGAAAGAAGACGGGCTGACGGCTTCCTTGGCGGTGCGCTGGCTGGCGGGCGAGACGCTCGATGCCGAGGAAGCGAAGACGCTCGGTCTGCCCCCGCCGCTTCGTGGCGAGGAAACCGTCGCGCTGCGGGACAATCAGCAGATCAAGCACGTCCTCGTCGCGCTCACGCGCCTGGCCGCCGCCCGAAATCGACCTTTTCTCCTCGTCTTCGATCAGGTCGATAATCTCGACCGCGAGCAAGTCGGCGCGCTGGCGCGCTTCCTCGAAGCCCTGATCGACAGTTCGCCGAATCTGCTCGTCGTGACGGCGGGCATTCGAGCGACGTTGATGCAGTGGCGCGAGGCCAAGGTCATCCAAGACTCGGCGTGGGATCGCTTGGCGCAAGAAGAGATTACGCTCTTGCGCCTGCAAATACCAGAAGCGGTAGAGATCGTAGCGGCACGTTTGCGCCAATTCCTCTGTCCATACTCTGGTATCGCGGAAGTGGAGCGACGACGAAGCGAGGATGCACTGTTTCCGCTCGGCGAAGGCTGGCGCGAACGAACCCTCGGCGGCCGCGCCGAGATTCGGCCGCGCGATGCCATCAACGAAGCGCGCCGCGGCTGGCGTCGGCAACAGGCTGCCCTGGCGCAGCTTGATCCTGTCGAATGGCTGCGGAGTTGGCCGCATCTCGATTCTTCCGGTCCTGAAATGGAGGGAAATAGCGATCCCGATGCGATGCACCGCCTTCTCGATGAGAAAATCGCAGAAAAGTGGACCGAGATTATCGCACGATACCAAGCTGAGCCACACGCGCTGTCCCACAATGCCGATCATCTGGCGGGATTGGTGTATTCCGCACTGATGCAATGCCGCGACGCGGACCATCGGTACGGAGTTTGGGAAGTGGCGCGAGTGCCGGCACCGAAGGCGGGCAAGCCGACTTATCATCTGTCGCTGCGCGTCCGCGAGACGGCGGGCGGCGACGACGTTCGCATCGGCATCTTGTTCTTGGCCGAGCGCAACGCCATCTCGGTAGCCGGTTATTTGAAACGATTGTTGGAGCATTGGGGCGACTACCATCGAGTCGTCGTGGCCACGGTACATGCGGTCGGATTACCGTTAGGAAAGGCGGGAGTGGAGAGTTTGCAAGCACTCCGCGAGCGCGGCGAGGATCATTTTAGGTTAATTGAGCTATCGTCGATGGAGATAGTCGAATTAGAGGCGATGCAGCAAGTCGCCGGTTTGGCACAATCGGGCGATTTCGAGATCGAGTATCCCGAAGACGGCTTGAGACCCGTTACGCTTCACGAAGTGATCGAAGCGTACCACCGTCAAGGCCGTTACCGTTCCTCGGGCTTGATGAAAGACCTGCTGGCTCCCGCGCCGCGACCCAAAGCACTCCATTCGAGCTAACCCACGCCGCGACGCGGGGGCGGATAGCGATACAACCGCTCCGACAGCCATTGCAGCGATCCCGGTTCGTCGTCCATCCGCTCGAAGTGCCACGAACGATGGGTTGGAAACAGTTCGTCGCCGACCGGCCACGGCTGAAAGGGCTGATGGCCGAGCGCCGCAACCAGTTTGTCGCCGTTCATGCTCACGTTGCCGGCGCGCGGCGGCATCGGTCCAGCGTCCAAACGCGGACAACCCTTGAGCAAATGCGGATCGTAGCCGCCGATGCGATTGACAATTTGTGCGATCTGATAAAGGGTTAGAGCGCGAGGCCCACCGGCGTGATACAGTCCCGTCTGCCCCCCGGCCAAGAACAACTCGAAGACTCGATTCAGATCGTCGGTGTAGGTGCAGGAGCGGACCTCATCGAAATACAGCGTTGCCGGCCGGCCGTGGCGAAAACGCGATTGAATCCAGTCGATGGCCCCGGCGTGACGGTTGAAGCTCGGCCCCATCGGCAGCGAGATGCGCAGGATCACCGCCTCCGCGCCCGATGCCCACACAGCCTCTTCGCCCTCGGCCATCGTTTTGCCGTACACCGTCACAGGATCGACCGGATCGGCTTCGACGTAGCCCCCCTCGCCAACGCCGGAGAAAACGAGATCGGATGACAAATGCACCAAGCGCGCCCCGAACGCCTTGGCCGCCGCGGAGACATTCATGGCGCTGACGACGTTGGTTCGCCGCGCCATAGCCGGATCGAGTTCGCACGATTTCAAGGCACAATTGCCCGTACAGTTGAGGACCGAACGAAAGCCGTGGATCTCAAACAACTCGAACAAACCGTCTCGATCTTGCGTGTCCACGGCGAGGATGCCCGTGCCGCTCAGCTGCCACGTCTGCGTCGGTCGAATGCCGAGAACTTGCCCGGGATAGCGCTGCTGAAAATACGGCAAGGCATTGTAACCGGCGACGCCGGAGATGCCGGTGATTAGCAAAGGCAAACGGAGGATTGGGGTACTGAATTGAAGGGACATCGGATATGGTCGTTCAAATTATCTCAGCCTATTACAAATATGCCGGGGGCGGGACTCGAACCCGCACGCCCTTTCGAGCAGTGGCTCCTAAGGCCACCGTGTATGCCGTTTCACCACCCCGGCTTCTGTTCTACTCGCTCAAGTATACCGACCGGATCGCCGTCCGTACAGGCGGGGGGTGCCCGTTCGGACGGCTCTCCGGTCGGCGGCGAGTCACGGCGACACAAAGGAGGTAGCTTCACGATCAGGCGCGAGAACGCACCTTATCCGATAGTTCGTAGATGATTTTGTTGACCCGCTCGATCTCGGCCTGCACGGCATCGCGCTCGTGAACCAACTCCCAGGCGAACTGTTTTTCCAGGCCCGCATTCAGGCGGTTGAGATCTTGATAGAGAATCTGGCAGTAGTCGAACGCTTGAGACAGTTTCCAGGCTTCGGGGCTGTAGACGGCTTTCAAATCCCAGTTGCCGTCTTCGGTGAGCTTCTCGACGGTAACGTAGTTGACGACGTAGTTGATCGGCGTACCGCTGGTTTTGCGCGACACGCCTTCGGTGGTGATCCAGTAGCGCGTGTCCTCGGTCTCCAATTTGAGTTCCAGACGGCCCCACGATTCCGCGACCTGATGCAACGTCGGCATGCTTCGCAACGATTGTAGAGTAGGTCGAATGACGGTTTGCATGATGAGAATTACCCCGAAAGTAGGAAACGGCCGCCTTTGGTCGTCCCCGCCGTCCGATGTCCGTAGAGCCTGACGAATCAACCGATTGCGTCGCTCACATCCCCGCCCGCACGAGCGATAAAAAGATATTTGCATATGACGTGCCAGACCGCGATTCTCCACCGGCGAAGATGCGATGCGATGCCTTCGACTTCGATGCTTGACGCAACTATATGGAAACAAAAAGGTTAACACTTATCGCTTCGCACGCCATCGGTGCGGCAAACCTAAGCGATACAGTCCGACCGTAAAGGTTTGTTAACGGTGGTGATAACCGGCGATTCGATAGGTTTACAGAGGGCGGCGCTCGCTCGTCTCGCAGAACGAGCGAGGCCGCACGCCGCTATTTCTTTCGGTTGGACGTACCCGGTAGTACGAGAGTTGGCAGCTCCAGTTTTTTCGCTTGCGCGTTCAGTTCGGTCAGATTCTTCTTCGTGAGTTGCTCCCATTCGCTGCGATAATTCCGCAGCATTTCGCATTGCTCGGCAATCGCATCGCGGACGGAATCCGTTGGCGTGCCGTCGCTGTCCTTCAGCATCTCGAACAGCCAAACCAGTTGCGAGTACAACTTCGCCCCTCCCTTTTGGGCCAGAATATCGTAGGCGATTTTGGCCTTGGGATTGTGCAGTTTGTCCTCCAATGTGTCGAGCCGAGACAGGAGTTCGCGCGAGGCGTGGATCAGAGGCTCCGCGCGGCGATCCTCTTGGAGCAACTCGTTCCGCGCGATCAGCTGGCGCTTGACACGCCGAATTTGTTCCACCGTTTGTGCCAACTCGGTGATGGCATCGCGCACCTTCAAGGTTTCGTCGAGTTGCTCCCGCAGTTCTTTGGCCTGAGCCGGCGACTCGACTTGGCTCAGAATCGCTTCGGGAGTGAGTGATAGTCCCCCGGCCGCCAATCTCGATGCGGTGCGCGCCCAAATGCCGGCGGGAAGGGTTCGCGGATCGGGCAAGACGCGCAGTTTCGTCGTCCGCGTCTGTCCGTCCGCCGTCAGCTTCAACGTGTAAACGCCGGGATTTACGAGGGGGCCTTCACTCGGCTCGCCACTGTCCACTTTGGCGTCGCGAATCTTCTCGGCTCCCCGGTAGCGCAGATCCCAGACGACTCGGTGCAGTCCCGGTTCCATCTCCAGCGTCGGTTTTTTATACTTCTCGGACGAATAATCTCCGGGTTCCGGCTTTTCCTCCGGCTCTTTCTTACTCGTCAGCCGATCGACGAGTTTCTGATTGTCGTCGAAGATTTCCAGCACGAGATCGCCGGTCGGCCTCTTCGGTAAAACGTAGTGAAGGACCGCGCCCGGCGATGGATTTTGCCCCGCGCCCAGCGGCTTCTTCTCGCCCAACGTCGCATGATACCGATAGCGCACCGCCGGCTCCGTGGGGAAGAGATCAATCGCGCCTTCCTTGGCATCCGATACGCCCCGACGCAACGGCGTCAAATCGTCGAGAATCCAGATGGATCGGCCATTGGTGCCGACGACGAGATCGTTGTGCTTGACGACGAGATCGGTGACGGCGACGGTCGGCAAGTTGAGGCGAAACGGCGTCCATTTCTTGCCGTCGTCCCACGAGACGAACAAGCCGCGTTCGCCGCCGAGATACAGCAACCCTTTGCGTCGTGGATCTTCGCGGACGACGTGCAAATAACCGTGAGGCGAACCGGCTGCATTCGCTGGCGGGTTCGTACCAGACTCGGCTCGCGTCCCAGACCCGGCAGCTGACGCAGCCGGTTCGCCGTTTCGCTCCGGCACGAGGCTTCGCCACGTCTTGCCGTAGTCCTTTGTCTGAAACAAATACGGCTTGCGGTCGTCGAGTTTGTGGGCGTCCACGACGACATAGGCCGTCCCGGCGTCGAAAGGGGATGGTTCGATGCAACGCACGGTTCCACCTACCGGCAGCCCTTTGATGTTGGCCGACACGTTGCTCCATACTCCCTCGCGTAGAACGTGAACGAGGCCATCGTCGCTGCCCGCCCACAGGACTCCGCGCTCCTTGGGAGACTCGGCAATCGCATAGATGGTGCCGTAGACTTCGACTCCGGTATTGTCGCCGGTGATCGGCCCGCCCGACCATTTCTGCTTGCTCTTGTCGTTGCGCGTCAGATCGGGGCTTATGGGCTTCCAACTGCGCCCGGCGTCTCTGCTTTGGAAGAGGACGTTGGCGGCATGATAGAGAACGCGATGATCGTGCGGAGACAGCAGGATGGGCGCGGTCCACTGGAAGCGATATTTGAGATTTGCCGGATCGTGTCCAGAGGGATTAAAGGGATACGCACTGACGTTGCGAGCTTGGCGGGTGCGATGGTCGTAGCGCGAGATGTAGCCGCCGTACTCGCCGGCGTAGACGATGTTCGGATCGGTTGGATCGGAGACGGTGAACCCCGTCTCGCCGCCGCCGACGGGATGCCAATCGCTCGGCACGATGCCGGCCTTGGAGAGACTGTTGCTCGGTCCGGAGCCGGTGCCGATGTCTTGCATGGTCCCGGCGACGTGATATGGCAAACGAGTGTCAACGCTGATGTGATAGAACTGTCCCCACGGCAGCGGCGGCGCGAACCACGTTTCGCCGCCATTGGTCGAAACATCGACGCCGCCATCGTTGCCGTTGAGAATGCGCTTGGGATCTTTGGGATCGATCCAGATGTCGTGATGATCGCCGTGATGCGGCCCTTTGACTTTCTCGAAAGTTTTGCCGCCATCGATGCTCTTGAGCAACGGCACCTGCGGACACCACACGACATCGGGATTGCGCGGATCGATGGTCAGCGTCGTGTAGTAGAAAGCGCGTTGACGGATGGCGCGCCAGTCGTTGACGAGTTTCCAGGTATCGCCACCATCGTCGCTGCGAAACAGTCCGCCCTTATCCGCCTCAATGAGCGCATAAACGTGGCGGCCATCGGACGGAGCGACGCCGACGCCGATCTTGCCCCAAACGCCTTCGGGCAACCCCTTGGCGTACTTCTTGCCCTTCGGCGCATCCCCCTCTGCCTTCCCCTCTCCCCCTTGGGGGGGAGAGGGTAGGGTGAGGGGGGAGGGAATCAATTGCGTCCAGCTATCGCCACCATCGCGCGAAACGTACAATCCGCTGCCCGGCCCGCCGCTGATTAGCTCCCACGGTCGCCGCCGCGCTTGCCACAAACCGGCGAAGACGATCTTCGGGTTCGACGGATCGAAACACACATCGGACGCACCGGTATCGGCATCCTTGAACAACACCCGCTGCCAACTCTTCCCGCCGTCGGTGGTGCGATAGACGCCGCGCTCCGGATTGGGGCCAAAGGCGTGACCCAACACGGCGGCGAAAGCGATGTCCGAGTTCGTCGGATGAACGATCGTGGTGCCGATCTGTCCTTCTTGTTTCCAAACGTGCTTCCACGTCTTGCCCGCATCGGTGGACTTATAAATGCCGTTGCCGACTTCGATATTCCCGCGGATATTCGCCTCTCCCGAACCGACGTAAATCACATTCGGATCGGAGGGCGCGATCGCCAGCGAACCAATCGTCGAAGTCGATTGCTCGTCGAAGATCGGCTTCCAGCGAATGCCGCCATCGCTCGATTTCCACAACCCACTTGCCGCCGTCGCCGCATAGCAAGTGAGTGCATCGCCCGGCACTCCCGCCACGCGACAGACGCGCCCTCCCGCCGCCGGCCCAATGGAACGAAACTTCAGACGCTTAAACGGCGACGGATCGCTTTTGCCTTCGTCCCCGTGCGTCGCCGCCATCGGGAGAGCGGTGACGAGGATTGCCAAAAATATCACAAAAACGATGAGTTTAGTCCGATTATCGTTCATGATGCTCCCGTCCAGAAAGAGATTGCCCGAAGCCCGCTTCGAGGACGAACCGCGAGTTCTTGGTGCCATTGGCATGGGAACATTGTATTTCCGAACGTACCGAACCGCACCTTCGCACTTTTGCAAGCGCTGCTCGCTACGCCGAAAGGCGAGAAGGATTCGATGACCCTGTGCGGCCATTAAAATCCAGCTCTACCGTATTGCCAAATCCCCCTCGCCTAGCGATAATGGCCTTCAACCGTCCCAAAACGCCTAAACTCCAACGGGCAGAAGCCCGAGGGAGAAAACGTCCCATGATTCGCTTCCAATGCCCCGCTTGTCAGAAAGTTCTCAAGCTTGTTGACGGAGGTGCCGGACAGAAGGTATCCTGTCCCAGTTGCAGTCGGACGACTCGTATGTTTCTACTCCGGCTCGCCGCCTGTGGAATTGGCGCGGTGTTCGCGTTCGCCCTCCTGGCAGTTACGCTTGCCAAAATAGCCCACCGTGGGCGGTCCCGGTCGCCCGTTTCGAGTATAAAAAACGCCCCCTCGCAAATCCAACTGGACGAAGCAACGCTGTTGCAACGGCTAGCGACCGTGCCGGAACTGCGTTTTGTAAGCGACGCTGCTATTCGAGATGCCAAAAAGAGATTGGGGGATAGCACCGGTTTCGTGGAATCGAGGTTTGGAGGAGAAACAGGCCAGGGATTCGTGGAGGAACTTAACAAAGACGCTTGCGACCGGGCCGAGAAGGCTGGCCTGAGCATCGAGTGGAAGTTCATGCGCAACACCGACCGCGACGATATGGCGGCGTTGTCCTTGGAACTGAGAAAAAACCAGATGGTGGGCGTGGATCGATCGAGCGATTCTTTCTTCACGCCCTCGGAAGCGGACGTGGCGAACAAATTGAACGGCTACCTCAATGAGCGCGGAAGGCCGGGTTTCCTGCCGACCGTGGTGCAAATGCTTCAAGTCGAACCGGAGCCATCCCGCGCGGTTATGATAAACAAGTTGGATCTGCTAGGGTACAGCCGTCCCCAACAACGGCCGAATATCGTCGAGGCGATAGCGGCAAGGGCTTTGTACGACAACTCGATGGAAGTTAGAGCGGCGGCCTTGCGCGCCCTGGAAACCAGCGATAAAAGCCTCTATGTAACCGTACTGCTGAAGGGATTGGACTACCCGTGGACTCCCGTGGTCTGGCGGGCCTCTTACGCCCTGCGCAAATTCGGAACGCTGCAAGTTGTGCCGGAACTGGCGAAGATGCTGGAAAAGAAGCCAAGGGAGGAAAGTGCCGACACGGTAACAGAACTGGTGCGCATTAGCCATTTGCATAGTTGCTTGTTCTGCCACAGGCCAGCCTTTGATAAGTCGGGTGCGAAAGTGCCCATTCCAGGCGAGTCTTTGACTCCCAAGGAGCCTTCTCGTAGCAGTACAGCACCCGCTTTCTACGCTCCCGTTAAGCCGCGCGAGTTGGCGGTGGACCCCGGCGCTACTTGTTTGCACCAAGACTTCTCGGTGGTGTTGCCAGTAGCGAATTGCGGCTCGTGGCCGGATAAACAACGCTTCGACTTCACGACTCGCATTCGCCCGGCAACAAAGGCGGACGGTCGGCGGCTGGAGGAAATAAGCCGAGAACGCCGAAAGGCGGCCTATTACGCCTTGGAAGGAATCGTTGCCAGGGAGGGCAAGGAATTGGCTCGACCCAACGATCCCTAATTGTCGAAATGTCGAACCACAAAAGCGATGCTCGGCGTCCGAATAACGGTTTGAGACTATTCGCCTGAGGGGCATGTTGCCCATGATTCTTTATTCCTGTCCGACCTGTAGCTCGCAACTGGAAGCCGAGGACCACAGTACGGGCCAAAAACATCCTTGCCCGAACTGTGGCCAACGGCTTCAAGTTCCGCCGCCTCCACCATCTCGCAACAAGACCGTGCTTGGCAAGCCGCTCGACAAAGACAACAAGACGATTCTGGGCAAGCCGCTCCGCGAGCCGGTGGTCCTTGAAGTGGCGGACGAAGACGATGATTACCGAGCATCGCGCCGAAGGCGGCGATACTCGCCTTTCGAGTGCCCGTACTGCGGCAGCCGAGAGAAGCCCGAACTCAAGAAGGAGACGGCGACGGTCGGCTGGATTCTGTTCGCCGTCTTCTTGCTGTTTTTCTTCCCGCTCTGCTGGCTGGGCATCTTCATGCGTGAGACGTGGGAAGTCTGCTGGGAGTGTGGTCGCAAGATCCGCAAGGTCGAAGAGACGACGTTGAGTTTCTGATCTAACCGAGGGTGTAGGATGATCCGCTTTGCCTGTCCCGCGTGCCGGAAAATCCTCAAGGCTCCCGACGAAGGAGCCGGCCGGAAAATCAACTGCCCCAAGTGCGGGCAACGATTGCTGATTCCACCTCCGGTTCAGGTGCAGAACAAGACCGTTCTGGGCGAATCCCTGCCGGACACATCGGATCTTCTCGCGCGGCCTCCTTCCGATAGAGAGGACGATATGCGAACGCCGAACGAAAATCGGGATGCTTGCCGATCTCGACCTGTCTTGAGGAACTGGGGGCTAGTGCTGCTCTGTCTCGGCGTGCTGCTCGTTCTATTTTTCGCGGTAATCTACGACACCACCGTTCTTGAGTACCCTGGAACAGAGAATTGGGATAACCCGCCACGAGTGTACAACATGGGTCGAATGCAAAACCGGCAAATCGGCATCTGGATCGGTCTCGGCTCTGCAGCTGGCGGCATAGCTATGATAATCGCGGGTAGACCGAAACCTCGTTCGTGACACTCGATCCTTGAGTCGGAAGAGGCGGCGGGTAGATGCAACCACTATCCTTGGCGACATCGGGGAGGACTTCGATGGCGAACTCGCCGCCGACGCCGAAGCCAACATTGTTGAGAACGGCCTTGGCGGCAAACTTGAAAATGGCGGAGCGCGAGAGCAATCTCGCTCTCCGCTCCGATGGACAGAAAACGAGTGTGCTGAGCCGAACGAGACTGCCAAAAAGTAACCTTGCCAACTTTTTTGGGGGGTTGGCAAGGTTACTTTTTATCGCAACTCTTTTGTTTTCAATGAGTTGCAACTTGCATTCGAGTAACCTTGCCAACTTTCCCCGGGAGGATCCCTTTTGGCTGTCCGGCCGGAGCCGGCGTGAGGCGGGGAGGTTCCCACCGATTTCTTGCCGCCGTCCGCGAGCCGTTGGAACGGTCCTTGCAATCCAAGACGGCGGCACTGGGTTTATGCGTTGGTCCGCAAGCCGGACTCGTTTGCTGAGCCGACAGCGATCCCGACCCTGGCGCAGCTGGACGACCGTGGCCCAGCGTCAGACAGCGGATCGTCGCAATTCGGCTCACGATGCTCTCCTCGGAAATCGCGGGAAAAGGGGGCGTCACCGAATCCCAGGCGGAACGCATCAAGAAAGGCTAATCATCCGTTCTCCTCTCCGAAAGGCAGTTCATGGGGAAGAGTTCGGTCTCCATACCCGTCTCGCTTTTTCAGCCGCAGATACTCCAGATGTGAGTTCAGCGAAGTGAACCCCGATGCCGCCTCTCTGAGTTCTTTGGCGCAATGGTCCCAAAACACAACATGGACCTTGTAGCCGTCCTCAATGAGTTGGCGGACTGCTGGGACAAAATCGCCATCGCCAGCGACGAGAACCATAACGTCTTTTTCTGGGTCAGCTCGCTTGTAGGCATCCCTGGTCATCGCGGCGACGATGCCTGTATCAATCTTCTTCTCTTTGTTGGCGATGTTACGGTCCTCAAGGATCAACTCGAAGCCAGCCTCCTTCGCGCGAGTCCAGATCGAATCGTTGGGTGGCGGCCGGGAACCGAACAAAACGGCTCTTGCGATCTGAGACTGGTCCGTCCCGGCGACAAACTCGTGCAGCCGTCCGAAGCTAATCGTGTATTCCTGGTCGAGAATCCGATTGTTCATAGCATCATAGATGTTCATCGCGAGGCCACGGACAACGGCACTGACCCTCTTGCCTTCGATGTAGAGGTTGGAGTTATCAACGTAGATGAAATCCGACACAGATAAATCTCCTTCGTCGGTCGGGTAGCAGGAGGCTATGGCTGGCCTCCCGTTCCCTCAAAACCGTAAGTGAAACTTTCGCTTCCTACGGCTCAAGCCGTTGGCAACGTCCCTGGCGGGACGCGGCTTGGCTTGTCCGTGTCTCTTGCCGGCGTGAAGCTGTCGGTGGCAGTTGGCGTGCAACAACTCCAGGTTGTCGAGCAAACAACAACTCCAGGTTGTCGAGCAAATCGTCAGCCCCATACACACAACAGTGCCGATGGTAGACCTTCAACCTGGCGGAATCCGCGAATAAGTCGCCACAAGGGGAGCGACCTCGTTGCTGCTAGCAGTCGCCATGTCGGCTCGCTCCCACCACCGGAGAAGTTGCTCCGAGGTTAGCGTTACCCCCCCAAGGCTTCGCGCCTAGCCGTCGCCAGCCACGCACGCCGGGGTAGCAGGCTGCCGACAGAACAGCAGGTAACGTCGAAGTGCCTCCATGTCACCAAGCGTTACAGACCATTCAGATGCGACGAATCGCACGCCGGGTAAGGAGGCGCTGTTGCCAGCGCCCCCTCCCCTCAGAACCGTACGTGATACTCACGCATCATACGGCTCGGGCATTCCGATCCGCCTTTCGCAAGACGCGGCCCTGCCGTCAGCTCTGCT
>JAJXWW010000129.1 GCA_021781415.1 Planctomycetota bacterium | reverse complement strand
TCGCGGGGTACTATGGAGGAGCGCGACCTTGTTTGCTCGCCTTCGTGCTGAGTTTGCTGGGAGTGATTTATTGGTTTCTCGTCCCGCGTTACTCCTTCTCGGTCGATGACCCCTTGGATCAGATCGGCTTGCTTTTGTACGTTCTGGTAGGCTCCGCCGTGATTCTTTTCAGCAGCGCGACGATGCGGAGTGCCAAGCGCCTCCTCGAGTCCGCCACGCAGACGATGAAGGAGATGCCCGCTAAATTGGCCACAATTGAAAAACAGTTGATTCAACACGTCGAGGAGAATCAGAAGACCGTTCGCGTTTTGTCCGTACCGTATCGGGTGACGAATCTCCTGGCTAACGCCTCCCATCTTCGAGACGTTGCCAAACCCATTCTTCGGATAATCTGCGAAAATCTCGACTGGCAGGTTGGTTTGTTCTGGACCGTGGACCGTGAAGCACAGGTTCTTCGCTGCGTCGAAGTCTGGCACGGCCCCAGCATTGAAGGCACTCCGTTCGAGCAGTATTGCCGGCAGAACGTCTTTCGCCGAGATGAAGGGCTGGTCGGTCGCGTCTGGGCCTCTCGCCAACTCGTGTGCCTTGAGGACATCGGCCGCGAGTCTCAGTTACCGCGGGCGATTCCGGCCGCTCGATCCGGCCTGCGTGGAGCGATCGCATTTCCCGTTGCGGACGGTGTGGAACTTCTCGGCGTCATGGAGTTTTTCAGCCGTGCCCCAGCGCACCCCGACGATTGTGTCGTTCAAATGATGGCCACGCTCAGCGGACAAATCGGCCAGTTTATCGAACGGCGCGCGGCCGAGAAAAACTTGCAAGAACAGGAGCGCGAACGGCGCGTCGCTCATACCATCCAGCAAGCGTTATTGCCCAAGCGGATGCCCTCGTTCGCCAACTACCAACTCGGCGGCAAGTCGATTCCCGCACAAGACGTGGGCGGCGATTGTTTCGATTTCATCGGGTTGGGTGGCGACGGCTTGGCCATCGTGTTGGCGGACGCCAGCGGCCACGGCATCGGCCCGGCGCTGATCGTGGCCGAGACCCACGCCTATCTCCACGCCTTGACCACGACTTGCACCGATGTGGGACAGATTCTCACGCGGACCAACCATAGGCTGGCCGGCGAAAATCTCGACGATCGATTTGTCACCCTCTTCCTGGCTCGCCTCGATCTCGAGGGGAAATCCCTGGTCTATTCCAATGCCGGCCATTGCCCCGGCTACCTTTTCGATGCCGAGGGCGAGATCAAGATGGTTCTTTCCAGTCTCGGACTGCCCTTGGGCATCGACGCGAACAAGACCTATCCGACTTCGCTGCCGGTCCCGTTGGAGGCCGACGACCTCCTGCTGCTTTACAGCGACGGTGTCATCGAGGCGCATTCGCCTTCGGGAGAGCCTTTCGGCGTGGAGCGCATGCTCGATCTGGTTCGCCATCGTCGCCACGAATCGCCGGAGGAGATCCTCGACGCGCTCTTCGACGAAATCTCCGACCATTCTCTCCATTGTCGATCCCAAGACGATCGGACGGCCGTTCTCATGCGCGTTGAACCGAGCTTCTGCGTGCTATAAAGTAGGGAGATGAACTTTTCCGAGGAGAGTTAACCGTGCCAGATGAAATGCCCCCTTCCGAGCCGTTGGCGAACGGAGTACAGTCCAGCCTGCACGTCATCGCGGAGATCTTACGCGATGCCAAACCAATGGGCCGCGACGTCCGTTCGGTGTTGGCAGAGCTTGTGGAGGAGCTAGCGCAGTTCCTGGCGATGCCTTCTCCCCCACCCTCTGAAGTGGCGCATTTGGCCGAGAGTACGGCCAACCTGACGCGAGCGGTTCATCGCGGAGCGGCTCCCGGAGTATTGGCCACGGCGAGAGACCGCGTGGAGGTCGCACTACTCGCAGTGGAAACGAAGGCTCCGCTGCTGGCCGGTCTCGCGCGCCGATTGCTCGACACCTTGGGCAATCTCGGGATCTGAGAAGTCCAACGGACCTAAATCTTGGCGAGCGGGGCATCGTCTCCGGATCGCGAAGCGATGAGGCTTATACCGCTGCCGTCGCGGTCTCCGGATGCAGTTGACGCCACCACGCCAAGGAATGGCGCAGGCCCGTCACCATGTCCGTGGTCGGTTCGTAGTGCAAATCGGCGCGGGCGGCGTCGATGCAAGCCAAACTATGGCGCACGTCGCCGGGTCGCGATTCGGTATGCTGCGGAGCGATAGACGCGCCCAACAATTCGTTCAGATGTCGCACCAACTCTAATAGGGAAGTGCGCCGGCCGCAGGCGATGTTGTAGACTTGACCGCTGATGCCGGGCGCTTCGGCGGCGAGGAGATTGGCCTGCACCACATCGGCGACATAGGTGAAATCGCGCGATTGCTCGCCGTCGCCGTGGAGGAGCGGACTGCGACCGTTCGTCATTGCCTCGATGAATTTCGGGATCACTGCCGCGTAGGGGCTATCCGGCGATTGACGCGGGCCGAAGACGTTGAAATAACGGAGCCGCACCGTCTCCAATCCATACACGTCGGCAAAGACGGCGCAGTATTGCTCGCCGGCCAGCTTGGCCACGGCGTAAGGAGAAAGAGGAATCGTCGGATCGTCTTCGTGCTTGGGCAATTTCCGCGAGCCGCCGTAGGCGCTGGAACTGGCGGCGTAGACGAGGCGGCGCACGCCGGCATCTCGTGCGGCCAGCAAGACGTTCAATGTTCCGGTGGTGCAGGCGTGATGCGTGGCCAACGGATTGGCAATGCTGCGTGGCACCGAGGCCAACGCCGCTTGATGGAAAACCACTTCGACGCCCTTCGTCGCCAATTGCACGGATGCGAGATCGGTAATGTCGCCTTCGATAATCTGAATGCGATCGCGGACGCGCTCCAGATTGGCGCGATCGCCGGTGCTGAAGTTGTCCAACACGCGCACGCTGTCGCCGCGCGCTACCAACGCTTCGACGATGTGAGAGCCGATGAAACCTGCGCCGCCGGTAACGAGACATACGCTCATGGATGCTCCGTGGTGAGAACGGCCAAGCCCGCAGCGCCAGCAAGGGACTCCCTTGCTGGCGCTGCGGGCTAGTTAGATCGTTTACGCCTTGACGATGCGAGCGCGCGGCGTGGCGCAATCCGCGGTGGCGTTGCGCGTATCGACGACGAGATTCGTGTTCTCGACCACGAGATCCCAGTCGTAGGCCGAGTGATCGGTGACAATCAGAACGCAATCCTGCTCGGCGAGAAACTCTGGAGCCAGCGGTTGACTGTCCATGCGCAGGCTGTGATGCCGCATGGGCGGCAGGCTGGGAATGTGCGGATCGTTGTAGGAGAGCAGCGCGCCTTTCGCTTGCAGCATTTCGATTATCTCGAAGGCCGGCGATTCGCGCGGATCGTCCACATCCTTTTTGTAGGCGATGCCGAGGACGAGGATGCGGCTGCCCTTGAGCGATTTGCCGTCGTCGTTGAGTGCGTCGGCCACGCGCTGCACGACGTACTGCGGCATGGCGGTATTGATCTCGCCCGCGAGTTCGATGAATCGCGTGTTCAGGCCGTAACGCCGCGCCGCCCACGTCAGATAGAACGGGTCGATGGGAATGCAATGCCCGCCGAGACCGGGACCGGGATAGAACGCCTGAAAGCCGAACGGTTTCGTTTTGGCGGCGGCGATCACTTCCCATACGTCGATGTCCATGGCGGCGAACACGCCCTTCAGTTCGTTGACCAAGGCGATGTTGACGGCGCGATAGGTGTTCTCCAAAATCTTGCACGCCTCGGCGACGCGGGTGCTGGAGACCGGCACGACGCCTTCGACGATGGGTTCGTAGAGGGCCACGGCCAGCTTGCGGCAGGCGTCGGTTCGCCCGCCGACGACTTTGGGGATATTCCTTGTAGCAAAATCGCGGTTGCCCGGATCTTCGCGCTCGGGGCTATAGGCGAGGAAGAAATCCCGACCGGCCTTGAGTCCGCTCTTTTCCAGCAGCGGCAGCAACAAATCTTCGGTCGTGCCCGGATACGTCGTGCTTTCGAGAACGACGAGTTGTCCGAGGCGCAGATGCGGACGAATGGCGTTGGCGGTTTGGACGATGTAGGACAGGTCCGGCTCGCGCGCTTCGCCGAGCGGAGTCGGCACGCAGATCACGATGGCGTCGGCATCGGCGAAGCGGCGCGGATCGCTGGTCGCCTCGAAGCGTCCGGAGCCGATCAGCTCTCCGACGCGTTTGCGCGGAATGTGGCCGATGTAGCTTTCGCCGCGATTGAGCTTGGCGACTTTTTCGGCGTCGATGTCGAAGCCGAGAACGGGATAGCCGCCCCAGGCGAACGTCTCCGCCAGGGGCAGACCCACGTAGCCCAGACCGACGATCGCCACGCGGGCGGTGCGGTCTTCGATGCGACTCAGAAGTTCGTCGGCTACAGACAAGGTCGAAATCATCTCAAGGGTCATGGTTGTGGACTCCATTCTACAATCCTAGTCGATTGGTAACGAACCCTCAGCGAATCTTTAGATCCAGACGCAGTTTTTCGTAATTGTCTTGCTCGGAAGGGTGCAAGAGGCTGGCTTGCAATCCCCGTTCTTGAGCCTGTTTGAGAATCTTGAGGGCGTTGTTCTTGTCGCTGGTCTTGTAATGGGCATACGCCAAATGAAAGAGATTCGATGCGGTCGGCATGTTGGCGACGGCCTCGCGGAAGTCGGCGAGCGCCTCGGCGTGCCGTCCGAGTTTCATGTACACCAGGCCGCGCGTGTCCATCAAATCGGCGCGAGGACCGATGCACTCGATTGCTTCGTCGATGCGCGTCAGCGCTTCCCGATGTTTTTGCGGGTCGTTGGCGTGCTGGGTCAGCAGCCAAGCCAGATTGTTCAAGGCCACGATGTTCTTCGGCTCGTTGTCCGCTTCTAAAACTCGGCGATAGGTTGTCTCCGCATCGCGCCATCGACTTTGTAGATCGTAAAGTTCCGCCAAATGCAGCATCAAAACGATGTTCTTGGGATGCGACTTCAGGGCCTCTCGTAAATACTGCTCGATGGAGGCGACTTGATCCATGCTCGCCGGATCGCTTATTTGCATCTCGCGCAAGACGGCCACGCTCACGCCGCCGATCACCTCCGGCGCGCATTTGTCGTTCTTCCACGCTTGCAAACACCGATCCACGGCGCGTCCGAATTTCTTCTGCCGCGCCAGCGAGTTGACGATTAACAGCACCTCATCGGGATGACCGTTGGGGCGCTTTCGATGCTCCTCCAACAGTTCGACGGCCTTGTTTCCTTGTTGTTGCTCTTCGAGCAATCGTGCCCGCAACTCGACCGCCGCGAAAGCATTCGGCTCGGCGGCGCGCTCTTTCTCCAAGGCTTCCAGGCGTTTTAGCTCTTTTTCCGCCCCCGTAAGTTCCTTGTGATCGAGGAGCGTTTGAACGTAGTAGGCCAGATGGCGCGGGGCGGGGTCTTTCGGCTCGACGAGTTCGCGCAAGATGGGCTTGGACTTGTCCCAAGCGTTGTCGGCCTCGTAAAGCATGGCCAGAATGAAGCGATCTTCGAGCGGCAGCGCCTTGTTGCGCTCCAATTCCTCAAGCAAATCGGTGGCATACTGTCGGAAGGGGCGTTGTCCGGCTTGCGATGCCAACACGCGCGCTTGGTAGCGCCGTTGGTCGGAGCTTTCGGTGCGTTGGCGGGCGTCCTCGACAACGAGCTTTCCCTTATCGTCGAGCTTCAGCCCCACGAGGGACAGCGCTTCTTGAAAGCGGCGGTAGTCGTTGCTCCCGGCCAAGACGAGGGCCAAGTGCCAGCGCGCCCAGTTCACATCGTCCGTCGAGGCATCGCGGACGCGCCGATCGACGAGTTCGCGGAGGAGCGGCTCGGTGGCCGTCAGCAGGCTCGAGTTCAGGTAGAACCCAGCCACGCGCCGCACCACGGCCGCTTTCTGTCGGCGTCCTTGCAGGGCCGCCTCGTAGCATTTTCTCGCCTGCTCCTTTTGGCCGAGGAGATCGTGACAGTGGCCGAGCGTCAAATCGACATCCTCGGCGGGCAAGGTTTTCCGCGCCCGTTCCAACAGCGGCTCCGTCTCCGCTTCGCGCTTCTGGCCGATGAGGAATTGCACCAGAGCGACGTAAGGCTCCGCCTCGCGCGGCGCGACTTTCAGGGCCTCGCGCATTTTCTCCTCGGCTTCCTTGGGCCGATTCGTCTGAGCCAGCATTCGCCCGTCCCAGAGCAATTGTCGATAGTCGCCGTCGTCCTCGTTGCCGCGATTCAACTCGAACAATTTGCGGGCGCGCTCGGTGTCCTTGCGTTGAGCCGCGACGGAAGCGGCGATGCGACCGAGATCGGAATGAACCAGCAAGGTGGATCGCAGACTCTTCAACTCGGCGTCGGCTTCGTCGTAGCGTCCGGCATTGGCCAGGAGTTCGACCAATTCACGAACCAGGGCCGGGCTATTCTCTCCGTTCTCCCGCGCCAGACGAAGATTGCGAATGGCACCGTCGTTGCGTCCGGCCAAGCGTTCGATCTGCGCGCGGGCGAGATAGAGAGCCGGCCACTTGGGCCGCAAGATGCGCACGCGCTCGAGCTGCGCGGCGGCGTTCTCTAACGTCTTCTGCCGCGTTTCGTCGTTCTCTTTTCGCGCTTGGGCAATCAGGTGCAAGGCTTCGCCGTAGCGATGGAACGGCCCCTTGTCGCCTTCCAACTCGCGGACGGCGTTCAAAGTGTCGCGGATGCCTGCTTCGTCCTCGGCCTTGCTCGCCAGATCGAACAACAACAGATGCACGGGAAGATCGGTTCGTTTGTTGGGCAATTGAGCCGTTTGTTGCCACAGCCGCCGCGCCGAGGCCAGATTGTCCAAGCCCATCTGAATGTCGGCCAAGCCGCCCAGCAAAAGCGCCTTGTCTTCGTCCGTGCGAAATTGTTCGACATCGTCGGCGAGGCGGTCGATCGCTTTCTCGGCCTCCTTGCCCTTCGCTTCGGCCAGGATGCGCGCCTCGGCCAAGCGCAACGGAACCACGCGCTCTCCGAGATGCTTTTTCGCCTTGTTCAACAGCGCGCGGGCCGATTCGACGTTCTTATTCCCGTCGATCAATTCCAATTGAATGCGGGCGATCCACAGTTCGACGCGCTTGTCGCCATCCTTTTCTCGTTGGGCGTCGCGCAGCACGTTGTCGGCCAGATCGGTTTTGCCGTCGCGCGCCAAATAGAGTTGAGCGCGCAGCAGGGGCAGCTCGGCCGAATTCGGATTCAGTTTCTCCGTTACATCCATTAACTTTTCGAGGTTCGTCCAATCGGGGCGAGGCTCTTGTCGCTGACGTTCGATCTCCAGGCGCGCGAAGTCGATGTAGAGTTTGCTCGGCATGGCACCGCTCGCTTGCAGACGGTGAAACTGCTGGGCGGCCTTGTCGAGATGGCCCATCATCCATTCGGCTCGCGCCATACCAATTCGAGCGATGGCCGAGTGCGGATCGCCGTCCGACAGACGTTGATACGCCTCGAACATCGGCCCCGCTTCGCCGAGTTGCTCGTAGCCTTTGCCCAAGCAGCGGTTCAGCTGGGCGGTCAAATCGCGCTGCGCGCTCAGCGCCGGTCGAACCTGTTCGAGCAGGGCAACCGATTCGGCCCAGTGTCGTTGTAACAACAGCAACCGGGCCTGGAGAAAGTCGATGGCGGAGCGCGAACCGCGCGTCGCCCGGATTTGCTCGATGGCGCGCGTCACTTGCGTCGTCCAGTCGCGCCAGCGTTCGGCGTCAACTTTCTCGTTCGCCCCGTCCTCTCCTTCGAGCCATTCGCGGTCGTCCAACAACAAGTTCGTCTTGTGCCACAAGAGCCGGAAGCCCATGGCATCGACGCCGTTCGGCCGTTCCTTTTTGCCGTGCAGCGACAGTCCTTTTTCGAGATATTCCAGCGCCTTCTCGTGATGCGCGCGCCGGAGCTTCTCCTTGGCAGCTGGCGCGTCGTCGCCGGCCAGCACTACTCTCGCTCGGAAGCGCTCCATGTCGGCGGCAGCCAGCAGCGCTTCCTGCGACTCTGGAGCAAGCCGCAACGCCTGCTCCACATCGCGGGCGGCCTCGGCCATCGACACCAACTCGTTCGCCTTGTCCTCGTAAATGCGAATGAGTCCGAACTCGCGGCGATAGTTCCAGCGCGACAACAGGGCCTCGGTCGATTCCGGATTGTTCGCCACCATGCGATCGATCGCGCGATCCGCTTCTCGTCGATTGTCGCGGAGTTGAAGGGGTTCCAGTCGATCTTCCCGCCGCAGGAGTAGTGCCAATAAGAGATAGTTATTTTCTAGTTTCGGCGCATGGTGCAAGGCGAGGAGGTAGCAGCGGCGCGCGCTTTCCCATTGGTTCTCGGACTCCAAGAGTTGCCCGGCGTACCCACTGGATTCGCCGCGCTGAGGTTGAAGCGTTTGCTCGTCGGCCGCGTCGTCTTTCGGCGGCGCTTCGAGAAACTCGCGCGTCAACATTTTTTCCAAGTGATTGCGCGCCATTTTGAACTGCTTCACTTCGAGCGCAATTTTCACCAACAAGCGGCGCAGTTCCGGGCGATCCTCGCCCTGAGCCAGTACGTCGTCGAGCAGATGCACGGCACGGCGGCGTTGCTTGGGAGCATCGGCGAAGGCATCGCCGGACCACAATTCGGCCAAACGCGCTTTTTGTTCGAGATCTTTTCGGTGAAACTCCAAGTACCGCTGGAGATAGCTCGCTTGCTTCTTCACCTGCCCTTGTTCTTCGGCACGGCGCGCTTGCCAGAGCAACGAATCGGCGATGCGGTCGTACTGAAAGCGATGGATGCCGAACACGGCTCCCGTGGCGAACAGCGTACCGAGCAACAGTCCCAATAGAACCTTGGCATTGATTTTACGCATACGTCGTCATCCCTGGGTTGAGGCATTGGACGGAGGCATCGTGCCTGGCGTCGAGAAACGGTCGCGCGGCGCGCGTCGGAGCCTATGCCGCGGGGAAAAGGGGGAAATCGAATGGATTGGCGGGAAGAAACTCATTTGGCTGCCGTTCGATGTTGTTGGTCGTTCGCCGGCGCGTCGCCAGGCGATACACGCCGAAGTCATCATGTTTTCGGGGCGTTGAAGTAGAAAAGCCACTGTCCGAACGAGCGTTCGGATCGGTTCGGACAGTGGCCGTGAACTACGCGGATTGGGTCGTCGGATTGGCGTTCGGAGTCGTTACGCCAGTTGCGCGGCCAAGTTCCGGCGGCGACGCCACGAAGCCAGACCAGCGAAGCCGAGGCCGAAGCAAGACATCAACAGCGTGGACGGTTCGGGCGTACTCGCACCGTGGCCGTTGCCGTTGCCGCCACTACCACCACCACCCGTGGTGCCGACGTTGACCTCAATGGTCGCGGCGATCGCACCGTTCAGCTGCGTCGAACCCAACTGCGGATTCGCGGATTGGGGAATGCCGGGAGGCGTGAAGCTGAAATCCGACACCGGGATGGTGTAGCTGTTGGAACCGGCTTTCCAAACGTAGTCCGCAACTTGTCCGTTCGATCCCATGACCGTCGACCACCCCGCGCCCGGAGCGATCTTCAACGAGTTCGGGTTGAAGTAGACGTTGGCGTTGTTCTGCGAGAACGTCGCGGGCGAAGGCTGGCCATTGATCATCGGGCCGGTGAACGAGCCGCTCAGCGTGAGGCTGGCACTGTTCGTGGAAGCCGCGTCGTGAATCGTCAACACGCCCGACCAATTATTGTTGGCGAGGACGGCGGAGTCCGGAGCCGCCGACGAACTGCTGAGTTGCAACGTCGCCAAGGTGACGACGGAGCTTCCCGAAGCCGACACATTTTGCGCGCCAGTAAACGCCAACGAGCCGTTATTGCCGACCGTCGAGAGAACTTGCGACTCTGGAGAGACGTTGAAGCTGTAGCTCCACTGAGGCGTGGTAGTGGTGGGCGAGGCTTGTGCCGCCGCGCCGGCGAGACACAACAAGCCGACCGACCAGCCCGTCAACTGAAAAAACCGTTTCATATTGGGTGGGTCCTTTCCTAATCCATTGGTTCCGACCACACAACGAGAAGGGCGAACTCGCGGGCATCCTTTACACGAATTCCGATCGAGAAAGCAAGACATCTAACCGTTCGGGTACACACCTCCTGGACGTGAGAAAGAACGGGAGGGCCAGAGAGCCCACGCCGGCTGCCTCGATTGCCGGGTGACACTGTAAAGAAACCGCCGCGCCCTGTCAAGCAGAGGGTTGGACGAAAAATGAGCGATTTTCGCTCATTCCGCACAGCTAGAGCTTGCTAAAAAGGTTCCTCGGAGCCGGAAGCGTAAGCGACGGTCTTCGACTTATCGAACGCCGTCGCTCACGCTTCCGGCTCCGAACGAAGGGGAAAATCCAAGAGTTGCTTTGGTTTGCGTTCCGGGCTATTCGGATCGATGCCGACGTAGACCACCTCGGCTTCGGTCACTTGCAGTACCTCCACGCCTCGTTCCGCCTCGACGCAGACGTGGATCGTGATCGACGTTCGACCGATGCGAACCTTCCGCGTCAAGAAGCGCACCACGTCGCCGACGAGAACGGGCTTCTTGAATTCGACACGATTCATCGCCACCGTGACGACCACCGGCGGCGCGCCGCCGGCGCGGATCACTTCGCGCCGCGCGGCAAGCGCGCCGGCTTGGTCGATGTAGCTGAGCAGCACGCCGCCGAATATCGTCGTATACGACGTGAAACGTCCGTCGGGGTGCATGGTGGCGTTGGGGTTGGCATCTCTGGGCATCATCACGACTTGCAGCGCCAGATAAAAATCGTCCATCTCCGCGAATCCCCTCACGGTGGAAGTAATCGCAAGATAGTATAACGTAGTTCGAGTTATCGCGCCCGATTCCCTTGCATTTGGAACGAGGAGAGGCGATGAAGCGGATGAAAAGCGGCGGCGGATGGAAGGCGATCGCGTACACACTGCGCATGGCCCACCGCGTCGGCTGGCTCCGACTGTGGCGGGCCATGCGCTCCAAGAACGCCTGCAAGACCTGCGCGCTGGGCATGGGCGGACAGGCCGGAGGCATGCGCAACGAGGCCGGTCACTGGCCCGAAGTGTGCAAAAAGTCGTTGCAGGCGATGGTCGCCGACATGCAAAAGGGGCTTCAACCGGAGTTTTTCCAACGCTTTAGCATCGCCGAGTTGTCCTCGTTGTCGCCGCGCGAACTGGAATGGTGCGGCCGCCTGACAAAACCGCTGTACGCTGGACCGAACGACACCCATTACCGCGTACTCGACTGGGACGAGGCTTTCGATGGGATCGCGCTCCCGTTGCGCGATCGACCGCCGGATCAGAACTTTTTCTATGCCAGCGGCCGGTCGTCGAATGAAGCGGGCTTCCTGTTGCAGCTGTTCGCGCGTCTCTATGGGACCAATTACGTCAACAATTGCTCGTATTATTGCCATCAGGCCAGCGGCGTCGGCCTGAACCGTTCGCTCGGCACCGGAACGGCGACCGTGACACTGGAAGACGTGGAAACGACGGATCTGTTCGTTCTCATCGGCGGCAATCCGGCGTCGAACCATCCGCGCATGATGCGATCCCTTATGAATGTCCGACGCCGCGGCGGGCACGTCGTCGTCGTCAACCCAGTCAAGGAGATCGGCCTCGTCAACTTCAGCGTGCCCTCCGATTGGCGCAGTCTCCTATTCGGATCGAAAATTGCCAGTTTCTACATCCAACCGCACATCGGCGGCGACATCGCGCTCTTGACCGGCACGGCCAAAGTTGTGCTGGAACGCAATGCCATCGATGAGCCGTTCCTCCGCGAAGCCACCGAGGGGTTCGACGCCTATCGCGCGCAGGTACTCGGCACGAGCTGGGATGAGATCGAGCGCGGTTCCGGCGTCGACCGCGCGACCATCGTGAAGTTCGCCGAGATGTATCTGCGCGCACCGTCGGCGGTATTCGGCTGGACGATGGGCATTACGCACCACGAACACGGCGTGGCCAATGTGCGCTCCATCGTGAATCTCGCCCTGCTGCGCGGCATGGTCGGTCGCCCGCGCGCCGGACTGCTGCCGATTCGCGGACACAGCAATGTGCAGGGCATCGGCTCGATGGGTGTCGCGCCGGCACTCAAACAGAAGATCCTCGACAACCTGGAGGAGTATCTCCACGTCAAGCTACCGCAGCGCCCGGGATTGGACACGATGGCGTGCATGAAAGCGGCGGAGCGCGGCGAAGTTCGTTCGGCCCTTTGTCTGGGAGGCAACCTGTACGGGAGCAATCCCGATGCCGCCTTCGCCCGCCGCGCCCTGGCAAAGTTAGAGCGCATCGCCTATCTCAGTACGACGCTGAATACCGGCCATGTGCGCGGACGAGCGCGTGAAACGTGGATACTCCCCGTCCGAGCGCGGGATGAAGAAACACAACCGACCACGCAGGAGTCGATGTTCAACTTCGTTCGCTACAGCGACGGCGGGCCGAGCCGATTCGATGGACCTCGCGGCGAGGTCGAGATTATCGCCGCTCTCGCCGGACGCGCACTGGGTGAGAAAAGCCCCGTGAACTGGCGAGAGTTGTCGAGCCACTGTCATCTCCGCCAGACGATCGCTCAGATCGTGCCCGGTTTCGAGAAACTCGCCGACCTCGATCGAACGCGCGCCGAATTTCACATCGGCGGTCGCGTCTTCCACACTCCGCGCTTCGCCACGCCGTCGGGTAAGGCCCAATTCGCGCCTCACGCCATTCCCCAACTCGCCGGGTCGGATCGTCAGCTGCGTCTGATGACGGTTCGCTCCGAAGGACAATTCAACACGGTCGTCTATGAAGAAGAGGACATTTATCGCGGACAAGATCGGCGGAACGTGGTTCTGATGAACCCCCTCGACATCGAACGGCTCGGTCTTCGCGTCGAGCAGCGCGTTCGGATAAGCAGCGTTGCCGGTTCCATGTCCGGCATCGTAGTGCGCGCGTTCGACATTCGCGCTGGCAACGCCCTGATGTATTTTCCGGAAGCGAACGCGCTGGTGCCAACGACGACCGATCCCGACTCGCAAACCCCATCGTTCAAATGCGTACTGATCGAAGTCGAGCCGGAAGACGCCGCGACGGGGAAAGAAAGCCAAGCCGCGACCGGACGCATCCCCATGAAGATGGCACGTTGACGGTTTGGGATAACCTGGAGAAATCGGATGGGTGGGGCAATTCGATACGGAAGCCGTCATTGACAGGAGACGGCATCCGGTTAAGATACTTGTTACCGGAGAAAGGATTCTCGGGATCCACTTCTTGCTGGGAAAGGATTCCTCCTCTATGATACAAGTGGGACAAAGCTCCGTGCCTACCTTCGATTCGCTGTCGGAAGTCCGAATTCTCCATGAGCCGTCGGTATATCTGGTCGGTCGGCAACGAATCGATTCCGGAGAATTGGATCGCTTTCTCGCCGATCATGGAGTAAGCTGGCAGTCGGATACGGAAGTCGCCGGAGAGTATCTGGCCGAGGCGGCGGGCCGCGTCTGTTACATGAGTTTCGCCAAGCCTAGGCCGGGAGGTAATAAAACCTACCTGCACCACATTTTGGAGGTGGGACACGGATCGGTTCTCGAGCATGCGGCGTGGAATTTCGTGTTCACCGGATGCAGTCGATCCCTGACTCACGAGTTGGTTCGACACAGGGCAGGCTGGGCCTATTCGCAATTAAGTCAACGGTACGTCGATGAATCCGTCGCCGAGTATGTCGAACCCGATGTCATCGCCCAGAATCACGACTTGCACGCTCTCTGGCTCGATGCCATTGGCCATGCCCACCAGGCTTATGTAAAATTGGTCGATAAATTGGCCGAATATTATAAGGACGAACCGGACAAAACCCTGCGGCGCAAACTGGCGCGGCAGGCGGCGCGCAGCGTGCTGCCCAACGCGACCGAGACAAAGATCTTCGTAACCGTTAACGCGCGCGCCTTGCGGCATTTCATCGAGATGCGCGGCAGCCGTCATGCCGAGGTCGAAATCCGCAAATTAGCCATCAAAATGCTGCAAATCATGCAGATCGAAGCGCCCCATTTGTTCGGCGATTATCAACTCGTGCCCTTGCCCGATGGCACTTTCGAGGCTGCCACGCCTCATCGCAAAGTGTAATCGACGCTCGACTCTCGGCAACATACAACGCTTTGCCGATAGTCGGAAGCCGATAGCCGAAAGCCGGAAAAAGAGAACCTTATGGTCCACAACGAACAATCGACTCAGGGCGTGCTGGAATTGCATCCCAAGGGTTTTGGTTTCCTTCGCAACGCCTCTCGCAATTACATCGCTCAACAAGCCGATCCCTACGTTCCCGCTCCGCTGATTCAGCGTTTGGGACTGCGCGAGGGGCTTATGCTGACGGGGCCGCTCGAAGCGGTGCGGTTCAATGGAGGCGGGCCACGCCACAAAGCGCCGAGCGGACCGCGGTTGGCGCGCATCGAACAAATCGAAGGCCAAGCGCCCGAACAATTCCGCCGCCGCAATTTCGACGACCTCACTCCCATCGACCCCCATCAACACATTCGACTGGAAACCGGACGCGAACCGCTGACGACGCGCGCCATGGACATGCTCACGCCCATCGGCAAAGGCCAACGCGGTCTCATCGTCGCCCCACCGCGCACCGGCAAAACGATTCTGTTGCAGCACATAGCCCAGGCCGTCACTCAAAACCATCCAGAGATGCACCTCATCATGCTCCTGGTCGACGAAAGGCCGGAGGAAGTGACGGATATTCGCCGCACCATACGTGGTGAGGTCATCGCCAGCAGCAACGACCGCGATTCGCAGAGCCACGTCCGCTGCGCCGAACTGGTGGTCGAACGGGCCAAACGTCTGGCCGAACAAGGCCAACAAGTTTTCGTGCTGCTCGACAGCCTGACGCGATTGGCCCGCGCCTACAACAAGAACGTCAGCAACAGCGGACGCACCATGTCCGGCGGCGTGGACATCCGCGCGATGGAAGTGCCGAAACGCCTGTTCGGCTCGGCCCGGGTGTTCGAGGAGGGCGGCTCGCTGACCGTCGTGGGCACGGCTTTGATCGACACCGGCAGCCGTATGGACGAAGTGATCTTTCAAGAGTTCAAAGGCACCGGCAACATGGAACTGGTTCTCGATCGCCGTCTCGCCGACCGCCGCGTTTTCCCGGCCATCGACATCAGCCAGTCCGGGACGCGCAAAGAAGAGCGCCTTCTAACGCCGGAGGTACTCCAGCGCGTCACCATGTTGCGCCGCACTCTGGTTGACATGAAGCCAGTCGAAGCGATGGAGATGCTGGTCAAGAAACTGAGCGAGTATCCTTCCAACGCCGCCTTCCTCGATCGCATCGCCGTGCCCGCTCGTTAATTGATTTAATATCTTTATCAGCCCGGAGCGCCAGCGACGGGCCGAATTCCCGTCGCTGGCGCTCCGGGCTGGTAACAAGAAGAACAACGGAGAACACCATGGAACGAACCCTCATCCTCCTCAAACCCGATTGCGTACATCGCCGTTTGGTCGGAAGCATCGTGCATCGCTTCGAGCAGAAGGGCTTGCGTCTGGCTGGCATGAAACTGGTCCAAGTGAGCCGGGGCTTGGCCGAACAACATTATGCCGTTCACAAGGGCAAGCCGTTTTACGAATCGCTGCTGAAGTTTATCGTTTCGGGACCGACCTTGGCACTCGTTCTCGAAGGACGCGAGGCCGTGGCCGTGGCGCGCCATCTGATCGGGGCGACCGACGGAGCCAAAGCTGCACCCGGCACGATTCGCGGCGACTTCGCGCTGAGCGTGCAGAACAATCTCATCCACGGCAGCGATAGCACGGACAACGCGGCGACCGAAGTTGCCTTGTGGTTTAAGCCGGAAGAATTGGTAACATTTCAACCCGTCGATTCTCCCTGGATCGTGGGCGGATAATAAGGAGCATGGCGTAAGCGAGAGGAGAAACCCCTCGCTTACGCCACGGGTTCCGAAAGGCGGAGCGTCGACGAATAATGACTTCACAAGAGGCGCGCAATCCCTTCTATCTTCTGCTGCTCCTGGCCAGTCTCCTTTTCGTCGTCACCGCGTTGGCTTACGCCGTGGTACCGACGCTGGAGCAGAAGGCCAAGGATGCCGGACAGCCGCCGCCGCCTTCCGCGTTCCGCGATACCCTGCGCAAAGATGGCTGGCGCTGGCTGCTGTGCGAGGTCGGAGCCGTTGTGGTTCTCAGCGTGGCCAGCATGACCGTCGATCGCCTACGGACCTTGAAAAAACAGCGCGAGGAGGCGACAATCCCCCCAAGGAAAGAGGACAAACCATCTTCATAACCCCGGTGAAGCATGTCCAAACTCGCGCAACGCGCCGCCGAACTGCGCCGTCTCCTCGACCATCACAACTATCAATACTACGTCGAAGACAAGCCGGAGATCTCCGATAAGGAGTTCGATCGACTCTTGAAAGAGTTGGAAGAGCTGGAAGCGGCGCATCCGGAATTGGCGACGCCGGACAGCCCGACGCGGCGCGTCGGCGGCCAACCCATCGATGGATTCAAGACCGTTCACCATCGCATTCCCATGCTGTCCATCGGCAAGGCATTCAGCGCCGACGAATTGCGCGAGTTCGACGGCCGCGTTCGCAAAGCGCTGGGCAAGCAACCCGTGGAGTATGTCGTCGAGCTAAAAATTGACGGGGTGGCCGTGTCGTTGACGTATACCGATGGCCTGCTGACTTTGGGAGCGACGCGCGGCAGCGGCAAGGCGGGAGACGACATCACCGAGAATCTAAAGACCGTGCGCGGCGTGCCGTTGCGTCTGCACACCGATGCGCCGCCGAAGTCGTTCGAGGCGCGGGGCGAGGTGTACATGTCCAAAGCCGACTTTGCCCGGCTCAACGAAGAAGTCGCGGCGCGCGGCGAGGAGCGCTATGCCAACCCGCGCAACCTCTCCTCCGGCTCTCTGAAACAACTCGACTCCCGCCTGACGGCGAAACGACGTCTGCGGCTCTTCTCGTACTCGGTCGGTTCCCTCGAAGGCACGACGCTTCGGACGCATCTCGAAGCGTTAGCGTTGCTGCGAGAATACGGCTTCCCGGTGAATCCAGAGATCCGCAGCTTCGACTCGATCGATGAAGTCATCGCCTATTGCGACAGCTGGTCGGAGAAGCGTTTCGATTTGCCGTATGAGACCGATGGCATGGTGATTAAGGTCAACGATTTCGAGCAGCAGCGACGGCTCGGCGCGACCAACAAAGAGCCACGCTGGGCGACGGCTTACAAATTCGAGGCCGAACAGGCGATCACCACGATCCGCGAAATCAAAGTCGAAGTCGGCAAGTACGGCGAGTTGACGCCGGTGGCTCATTTCGATCCACCGGTGCAACTGTGCGGCACTACGGTCTCGCGCGCCACGCTGCACAATGCCGCGCAGATCGAGCAAAAGGACATCCGCGTCGGCGACAGTGTCATCGTCGTCAAGCGCGGGGAGATCATCCCCCACGTCGAACAATCGCTGCCGGAGGCGCGCAACGGGAAGGAGAAAGTCTTTCAGTTTTCAAAAAAATGTCCTGCTTGCGGAGCGGCGACCGCGCGAGAACCAGCCGCGCCGACTCCGAGTTGTACCAACACCGCCGCCTGTCCCGCGCAGTTGCAGGGCCGGCTCGAATCGTTCGCCAAGCGCGAACGCATGAATATCGAAGGGCTGGGAGAGGCCATCGCCGAACAGCTGGTCGAAGCGAAATTGGTCGAGACGGTAGCCGATATCTATCGCCTCAAGCTGGATCAATTGGTCGCCTTGGATCGGATGGGCAAGAAGTCGGCTCAGAATCTGTTGGATGAAATCGAGAAAAGCAAAACCTGCGGCCTGGCGCGTCTGTTGGCGGGGTTGAGCATCTACGGCGTGGGCGAAACGATGGCGACGCTGTTGGCCGAGGCGTTCCCTAGCATCGATCTCCTGCTCGCCGCCACCAAGGACGAGTTGGCCGGCATCAAGGGCTTCGGTCCCAAGCGGGCCGAAAGCATCTACACTTTTTTCCACAGTCCGGCGGGCGAGAGGATGGTGAGCGATCTCCGCGCCGCGGGCGTGAAGCTGACCGAGGACGTGAAGGCCAAGCCGACCGTCGGCCCGTTGGTCGGCAAAACCGTGGTCGCCACCGGCGTCTTGAAAAATTATAGTCGTAAAGATATCGAAGATGTCGTCGTTCGACACGGAGGCAAGGCAGCGGGTAGCGTCTCGAAGAAGACCGATTACGTCGTCGCCGGCGAAGACGCCGGCAGCAAACTCGACAAAGCTCGACAGCTCGGCGTTCCCGTCCTCACCGAGCAGGAGTTCGCACGCTTAATCGGTGCAAGTTGAATCGGGGCTTCATGGATGCGTTGGCTTCGGGGCTATGCGTGACCTGTTCTCACGCGCTTATTTGGCAGCACGACGCCACGCTCGGATTCACTCCTCTCCTCTATCCAGGGATTAGGGTTTGAGGGGTAAGGGGTTTCTCGAACACCAAACCTTTTTCCAAGAGGCAGGAGTGAAGTTGGTCCTATCGCGTTTGCCGTCGCTCAACGACGTTCGGACGGCGCGGGACGAAGTTTCTCCACCCACTCACGCATCATCCTCACCGCTTCGCGATCGACCACCGAGGTGGCCAATGGCGGCATGTGCCCGGCCTCGCGGTGGCCGATGCGCCGCAATAGCACCGAACGCTCCGGATGTCCCGGCGCGATCAGACGTGCCTCGGGCAAGCCGAAGGTATCGTGAACCGGCTTCACATCGACGACGCGCATCTTGTCGAATTTCGTCGTAAACTCCAGTTCCATTAGCGCGTTGCCGCCGCCAGCTTCAACGTGGCACTGTGCGCAGTTGGCGTGCAAATAGGATCGTGCCCGCAGTGTCAATTCCTGTTTCGGATCGTAGGGATCGACGAGTCGGCGGAACTTCTCCGGTGGCACCGACAACAGCGAGGACGGCACGGAAGCCCGCTGCATGCGCGTCGCCGACTGGCGGTCGAGATAGTCGCTAATGTCCTTTTCCTTCATGCCCCGCGCTTCCGCTTCTCGTTTCAGACGATCCGTCGTCTCTTGCATCCAGTTGACGCGAAGGACGCCCAGATGTTCCAAGACGCGCAGCTGATTGTCGCGGATGTCCCCGTATTCGTGGTCTTTGTTCATCTGCACTTCGGTGAGGCCCAAGACAAAGTTGGCGGCACGGCTGTGGCACACCATGCACTCGGCTCGGCTGGGATAACTCCATCGCTGTTTGCGAACGCCCTTTTCCGCGCGGATCGAGAATTCTCGCTCCTCTCCCTTCGCCTCCACGAGGGTTCCCTCCGTTTGCTGGTCGTTCCACCGATAGGAATAGCCGAACCACTCGCCCCGTTGTTTGGTCAAAAAGCGGGTCTCGATCCAGCGGCGCGAAGCGGGGTTGCCCTCTTCCATTTCCAGCGCGAACGATTTGACCAGCACCGTGCTATCCGGGAAATTCCAACCGCGCCCCGTTGTGAAGTCGATCCGCGAATCCGCACCGGGCAGGGCAATCCAACGCTCTTTGTACGCGCCATCGGACCACAGGGGTGCGTTGACGGAATAGGGAATCAAGGCCGGCTCCATCTTGTGGCCTTTCACGGATCGAAAAAGACCGCTTTCGCTCAGTTTGCGAGGAAAGGTGGACGGCGGCAGATCCTTCGGAGTCGCCTCCAGCGTATAAAAACCGCCCTTGTCTTGTCCCCGATGGTCGGCGATGAGGATTTCCCCGCGCGCATCGACGCCGAACGCGGTGATTTGCAGCCTAGAGTCCGCGATCTCTTTGTGCCAGACGATGCGCTTCCCATCGTGGCGAACGCCCCAGATCTTGCCCGTCGAGTAATCGCCGTACAGGTACGCGCCCCGCAATTCGGGCAATTGCGATCCGTAATAAACGATGCCTCCCGTCAGCGACCTCGCCTCGGAGTGCGGATGCTCGACGGTCGGCTTGCTAATGGGCGTCGGACCCGCCTTGCGTTGGGGATAGAACGGATGGCTCCCTTCCACGACGCTCCAGCCGTAATTGGCCCCTCTTTCGATCAGATACGCCTGTTCCCAAAGATCTTGACCGTTGTTGCCGACCCAGATGTGCCCGGTCTTTTCGTCCACGGTGATGCGCCAGGGATTGCGCAGACCGTAGGCCCACGTCTCGGGGCGAGCGTCCTTTCGACCGACGAACGGATTGTCCTTCGGCACCGAGTAAGACTTGCCTTCGTCGGGGTGGTCCACATCGAGGCGCAACACCTTTGCCGTCCATTTGCCGAGATCTTGCCCGACGACATTGGTATCCGAATCGGAAGTGCCATCGCCGGAGGTGACGTAGAGCATCCCGTCTTTGCCGAACGCCAGCGCGCCGCCATTGTGGCCATCCGACGCCCATTCGAGGATCGCCGACTCCGACTTTGGATCGAGTCGATACGGCGATTTGCGGTCCATGGTATAGCGCAGAACGCGCGTCTTCTTTTGTGCGGAAGGAGCGGAAGAGGGACCATTCATACCGATATAAACGTATCCATTGTCTTTGAAATGAGGATGGAACGCGAAACAATAGGCCGTGCCGTCCAGGTCGAGGAGCGTCTCCGCTCGATCCACGCTCGGATCGTCCTTGAAGCGGAGGATCGTCGTGCGCGCATACGGCGCGAGTTGCGTCACTACCAACAACCGATCGCTGTCGGGCTGATGGGCGACGGCGACGGGGAAGTTCAGTTTGAGGTTCGGGTACACCCGGCGAACGCGATAGGGGGCGGCGGTTCCGGAGAGCC
>JAJXWW010000007.1 GCA_021781415.1 Planctomycetota bacterium | reverse complement strand
AATCCAACGGTACTGAATAGTATTCTCGGCCATCGGTTGACCGTCCGTTTCGGGATACATGAGAGATAGGTTCTGAATAATACGGATCGGCAATTTCATCGTTATGCCTCCTCCCGCGTCGAAGGTTCGCCGAGATCGAATCTCCTATAAGAATAATCGCCCGCTGCCGGGGAGTAAAGCCGAGAGCGATTGAGTGCAGAAACGCGAATCCATAGAATCACTTGGTTCTCATGCTATTTCGTTTCGCAAACGCCTCGGTGGAAAGGTTCCGGCGCGATGATCCGGGTCGAGAACGTGATGCGCTGTTTTACCGCGCCGGGAGGGCGGGAAGTGCGGGCCGTGGACGGCATTTCGTTTCACGTCGCGCCCGGTGAAGTGTTCGGCCTACTCGGTCCCAACGGAGCGGGCAAAACCACGACGCTGCGTATCATTCTCGGATTGCTGCGGCCCACCTCCGGGCAAGCGAGCATTGGAGGCTACGGCGTCGCGGAGTCGCCCGATGAGGTGAAACGACAAGTCGGCATCGTTTCCGCCGGCGCGGCCCTGTATCAACATCTGACCGTCCGCGAGATGCTGCTGTTCTGCGCCGATCTGTACCGCACTCCGCCGAGCCAAGCCGGAGAAGAACTCGAACGCCTGTCGCTCCTTCTCGGATTTAAGGACTATATCGACCGCCGTTGTGGCACGCTTAGCACCGGCCAGCGCCAGCGCGTCCATTTGGCTCGCGCCCTGATCCACCGTCCGCCGGTGCTGCTGCTCGACGAACCGACCTCGGGGCTGGACGTTCTCGGCAGTCAGGTCGTCGCCGAGTTTATCGCTTTGGCGCGCTCCGAGGGCAGGGCCGTGCTGCTGACTACGCATCAACTCGACGAAGCCGAGCGCCTGTGCGATCGCTTCGGCCTGCTGCATCGCGGAAGGCTGGTTCGCACTGGCACGTTGACCGAGCTGCGCCAGATCAGCGGCTGCAATTCGCTCGTTGAAATGTTCCTGAAACTCGCCGCTTCCGTGGACGAGAGGGCGATCGAATGAACGAGGAAGCCAACACCCTGAAGGATGTGGTAGAGACCAGATCGACCGGCCCTCGTCCCTCTGTCGCCGCGCCCTCGTGGATGGGCATTGTGCGCCGGTTGGCGCGCAAGGAACTCAACGAGATTCTGCGCGATCGGCGTACCGTGCTTACTTTGGTATTGATGCCGCTGCTGTTGTATCCGGTATTGGGACTCGCCTTTCGGGTGTTCTTGTTCGGCAGCCCGACTTCCTCGACGGCGATGGTTTATCGTTTGGGCGTGCGCCCCGACGCCGAGGGCAAGGCCGTAAGATTTTATGTGGAACAAGGGCAGTTGGCGATTCAAGAGCGCCAGCCACCGACGACGAGCCACGAACCCGCCCCCCACCAACGTCCCGCGCCCGAACTGCAAATAATGGAGTCCGACGATCTCGAAGGCGATGTACTCTCCGGGCAAATCGATGTCGGCATTCGCGTCGACGGCTCGGTGCCCTTCGATCCGCTTCGACTGGATCGAGAGTTGAAGACCGATTGGCAAGTGCTGTACCGCGAAGACTCGGCGTTCGGCGTGGAAGCCGTGCGCTATCTGGAGGAGGTATGCGCCGCGGCCAACGCGCGCTATCTCTTTGTGGGCCTGCGGGCGCGGGGCGTTGGGCAGCGCGAAATGCCCGTGCTGATGCGGCCTATCGTTTTGCGCGATCCGCAGGCGCGCAAGATGACACTCTTGCCCGTCTTGGTTCCGTTGATTTTGATTTTGATGACCATTACCGGCGCGGTGTATCCGGCCATCGACGTGACGGCCGGCGAGCGCGAGCGCGGCACGTTGGAGATTCTCGTCGCCGCCCCCGTACCTCGCCTGGCCGTGCTGTTCGCCAAATATCTCGCCGTTCTCTTCGTGGCCATGCTGACGGCGATGGTCAATCTCGGTAGCATGGCGCTGACGCTGTACCTCGGCGGCATCGCCGACAAACTACTCGGTCCCGACGCCCTGTCGCCTCTGGTCTTGGTGCAAGTGCTGGCGTTGTTGCTGTTGTTCGCGGCGTTCTTCTCGGCAGTGTTGTTGACGTTAACCAGCTTCGCGCGCAGCTTCAAAGAAGCGCAGTCGTATCTGGTGCCGCTCATGTTGTTGGCGTTGATGCCCGGCGTCCTCAGTCTGATCCCTGGCCTTCATTTGAGAGGATTTTTATCCGTTGTACCACTCCTCAACGTCGCGCTGCTGACGCGGGATCTCCTGGAAGGCAACGTCCATCTCTTCGGCGCGCTGGTGGTCGTCGGATCGACCCTGGCATACGCGGCTCTGGCGTTGGCCTTGGCGGCGCGCATCTTCGGTGCCGAGGCCGTCTTGTACAATCAATCCGGCAGCTGGCGCGATCTGCTGCGACGGCAGAGATGATTTTCCAGTTTGCGCTACGTCATCGGTTAGCCGCGACGCGCAGCGGAGCGCGGCCGCCACGCCCTCCGCTGCGCGTCGCGGCTATCCGAACGAGGGGTTGTCTCAACCCCATCTTGCCGCGACGGAGCGTCCGCGTTACCATGCGACGTTCATGGATCGTATGCAACCGCCTCGGTGGGGCGATCGCCGCATTTGGTGGGTGCCGCTGTTCGGCGGTCCTCAGCCGTGGAAGGTGTTGTTGGACGAACGGCCGATTCTGTCCGGCCGGCATCCGCTGCACCTGTATCACGGCTACCTCGGCTCGCGCGCTGCGCGAACACGGCAGCCTGTCCTGCTACGATCCGAGCTTTCACGCCGGTTATCCCAAGACGCCGGTTTCTCCTCGTTCCCAAACTCTGTTTGGGAACGCTCTCGGCGAAACTCCGTTTCGCCTCCCTTCCCGCTCTGTACCTTCGATTCGCATCCGACGACTCCGCGTAGCAATAAGGAGGCGAAACGGAGTTTCGCAACCGGCCTTTCCAAACAGAGTTTGGGAACGAGAGTAAGTGCAGCAATTTAGCTATAACGAGGCGGGATGGAATACCGGCGAGGAGTGGCTGAACTCGTCGAATCAGGTGATTTATCAATCGACGCTGGGGTACGACAATGCGGGCGATTTGACCTTGGCGCAGGACAATAATTCGCTGTATAATTTTACCTACAACTCCGCTGGGGAGTTGACCGGCGAGACGGTGACGTATCCGGGATATTCGAGTTCGCCGCTGGTGACGTTGGGCTTCACCTACGATGCGTTCGGCAATCGGATCGGCATGACGGATACTCTGGGTGGCAGTATGGGATACAGTTATAACGGCGCGAATCAGACAACCAGCGGCTCGTTGCCGAAATCGCCGTCTCTCAATCCGGTGGCGTCTCGCGAAGCTCAACCTTACGAAAAATTAATCTTCCTTTCTCTTGACTTTCGCCTTGCGATCTTTTAATTTCCTCCCTAGCTTTCTTTTTCTATCCGTCTTGTCGAGTTTGCTCCGCCGGGTGTAACCCACCTGGGGGTAATGATCCGTATGTGCAGGATGCGTCAGGATGCGTCAGGAGTGACCTAACAGCAGCAGAGCCAGTGACTTGTGACTCTTCCTGACCATTCGGGGCCGCTGCTGACTGCACCGGAATTTGCAGCGCTTCGCCCTCGACTGCACCGGAATTTGCAGCGCGCTGGAAGTCACCGTCCAGGATTTGGACGTAATGTTTCTCCGCGACCGCGATGCCGTGGCCAATCCAGCGGCAAACGGTTGCAATCGGAAAACGGCGGATCAATTCCGACTCACAAGAGGATCGCATGTTCACGAACGGTTTGCGCCACATATCGAGGCCGGCGCGATGCAAGATCTTCGAGAGACGGGAACGAAGCGATTGGTTGCTGGACAGCCGCAATCGTGGCAATAGAAATTGCTCCCCAGCGTCCACGCGATCGAATTGATCCGATAGGTACGGGCGTAGGTCCGCGAAAATTGGAACCCATCGCCCTTCCTTGCCTTCGTGACCCGCGGTTTTCGGCGAACGCACAAAGAACCTGTCCCGATCCCAAACAACATCGGACCATCGAAGTAGCGCCGTCTCGGACGGGCATCGAAGGCCGGCGAACCGGCAAAGCGCGAGCCAGAGTCTCGTTTCGGCGTCGGGAGTCGCATCGAGAGCGCGCTGGAAGGACGGCCGGTCGATGAATACCTGCCTCTCCGCGTTGACCATCGACGGCGCTTTGACCGACGCGAACGGATCGGCTTCGACGAGCCGCTCTTGAGCGGCGGCGGCGAAGAACTGCCTACACCGCTTGACGGTTCGGCCGGTCGTTGCGTTGGCGTATCGCTGGCGCATCCACGCGAGCAACTCCGCCGCGTCCCTCTCGCTCACACTTCGCAAGGGGCGATCTTCACCGAAAAACTCGATGAGGCGCGTGCGGGCCTGATTGAGATTGATGACGGTTCGCGGTTTTAGTTCGGGACTCCGGCGCTCAATGTATGCACCAGTGAATTGCCCCAGCGTTTCGTTGCGGCGCGGCTCGATCAAGCCGACGGCCGCCAGCCGGCCGGACAGCTCGTCGCCCACGGTGGAGAGCCAGAGAGCGAGATCACGCGACGGCGCGACGCCTTGTATCCGACAAGCCAGCAGGTCCTCGACGCGAAGCCGCGTGGATTCGGCCACCCGCTTGTCGCATCTTCCGAGTCGCAAGGTGCGTCTCTTCCCGTCGATGCCTACGAATTGAATGATGCTGCGCCCATCGGCGGAGCGAGAAAGAGATGCCACTAGATGACCCCTTTCGTCGGAGACTCAAGGGGGGGGTTGAATGCAGATGCGTATTGATGTATGATCATCGTTAACTGTCTTTCGGAATGCGGGGCGTCAGGATTTGCGAGGTCCTGACGCCTCATTTTTTTTAAACCGCCAGTGCCGCCGTCTCTTTCGCAATCCATGCCTCGACCGCTCCGCGGTTCCAGAGCGTTCGCCTCCGTAGCTTCGTCGGCGCGGGAAATTTGCCGGCGGCGGTCATGCGTTTTATTGTGGCGGGCGAAACCCCGCACATTGCCGCGACTTCCCGAACATCGATCATTAAAGGACCCAGAATAGCCGCCATTTTCAACCCTCCAGAGACAACCTGCTGATCCGCGACGCCGCACGAAAGGGCCGCATTATTCTTCCATCGTTGGCATTTGCCACTTCGCTGTCAATGACGGTAAACCACTTTTTCCAAACATTCCACTCAGATGTTCGCTCTCGCTCCGCGTGCTGGAAACCCCTCTTTCCCCCGAACGGATTCTAAATACTTCGCGGATGCGAAGCATCCGCTATGCGTTTTTCCCGCGTAAAACAATCAATATAACGTGTAGCTGTGCATTGACACATATAGCTGTGTGTTGCTGTGTATGTATGTAGCACAATTACTTTTTGCTCTTCGACCGCCTCGTCGGCCTCGTCGGCTTCGTCGGTGTCGTCGTCGGCGTCGTCTCGGTCTTTCGGGGCCGACCGCGTTTTGGCGGCGGTTGTTCCACGGACGGCGCGGACTCGAATGCGGCGCACGAAACGCCGAGAGCGCCGGCCAACGCTTGTACGGTTTCCCACGATGGAGAGCGACGCCCTTGTTCGAGCTGCGCTACGCCGTCCTTAGTCAGGCCAGCTTTTGCGGCAAGCGCAGGCTGTGTTAAGCCAGCGGCAATTCTCAGCTCGCGTAGTCTCGACGCGAATTGTTCCGATCCCATAACCACCCCCGTAAAACCATCTCGAAAAAAATATGTCACTTGACCTTGACAAGGTAGGTCAACGGACATATTATAACACTGTCGCTCAAAACATCAAGGGGTCAAAGTCATGCCAGCAACCACGAAAGAACGAACCGTTACCCTCGCTTCGCTGAACAACGGCGTACCGTTGGTCCTCATCACCGTCGGCGAAAATCGCGACGGTTACAAGCTCGAATCCATCTCGTCCGATTTCGGCATCGCCTTCCGCATGGGCAAGTTCACCGTCGAGGGAAACAGCGAAAAGTACGACGTGCTGCTCGACGGGGTGCGATCCTCTTGCACCTGTGCGGGGCACACCTATCGCGGGCGATGCCGCCACGTTGACGCGCTCACGAAGCTCCAACAGCTCGGTAGGTTGCCGACGGCCAAACGCGAACCAGTGGAAGACGACGGGCGATGGGAACCCGAAGATCTGTAACCGAACGACCGCGCCGAGGGCATCGCCCGCCCTCGGCAACTTGGAGGTATCGGCCATGTTCTACGACGATCACGACTACGAAGACGAACGCTTGCCCGTATGCACGAATTGCGGCAAACTGTACGACGAGCCGCTCGCCACGGATTGCGGGCCGGTTTGCTCGAGAGACTGCCGGAACGCACTGGAAACATGGCTTGCCGAGGCCGCCCCCTCGCCGGCTGTCCGGGTCGTTCGGGACTACCTCGACCGTGACATTCCGCCCTTTTGAGCATGAGCCTTCCGGCAGCTCCGATGCCGGATAGCGGACTCATCCGGCGAAACCGCGATGATGAACCCGGTCAGGCGAGATGTGGCCTACGGCAGCACGCGGAATCAATGTGCTTAGCGGGAGTCGGCGAATCGGACCTAGCGACGACGGCGAATCGGTCGATGCCGACAGCGTATCGGAGCGAGTCGCGCCGCTCCTCGGCAATCAGGCACCGAACCATTCGGTGCCGGATCGGTGGAAGCGAAGTCCGCTCGCCGACGACGGGAAACAAAAACGAGAAACGCGCTAGTGTAGCCAACATAATCAAAGCGTTGCAACCGCGAGTGTAGAGGGCACGCGCATGTGCGTTTCGAGAATCGACAAACCGCACGTTCTCGAATTGAACGAAGAGGACAAAAAAGCTCTTTATTTGTGGATACACTACCAACGCACGCGCGGTAGTGGCGCGATCCCGTGGGCCGACACCGCGAAGCGCGACCTTCTTGTTTCGGTTTTCCACCACCACGGCGGCGAACCGGCCGGCATCCTCGGGACGCTCCGAAGCCGCCCCGCGTCGTTCAAGTTGGAAGTTGTGTTCGCGCCTAGAACGAACCCAATTTCCATCCGAGTTGGCGCTGCCGACTGGATAGGCTACGGCGGTCGGAACCTCGTTGAAAAGCACGTTGCGGCCTTCCTGATGGACCTGTTCCGCCCCGTCAGCTCGCCTTGCATCATCTCGCCCCCGTGTCGCCGCTACCATTCACTCAGAGAGGGAAAAGAAAATGGCCGATACAGTTCTACAGATCCGCGTCTCACTTTCTCCGCACCTCGCTGCCGTTGAGTTGGCCGCGAACAAGCCCGGCGATTACTCCGAATTGATTGCCGATGTGCAACGTCGTCGCGCTGAACTGCTCGACGCGGCGTTCCGCGAAGCGCGCGATCGGTTCATGCTTCAAAGCGAGGCATACCGTGCATTCGGTGCCATGCAAACCCGCCTCGACGCCTTGCAGAGTGCCCTCGGCGCGGCAGAGCATCGGCGATCCGAGGCCACGGCCGACTACAACGAAGCCCTCGCCGATCCTGCGACGGACGCGCTCCATCTGGCGAGGCACCAGCGCGAATTAGACACCGCCGAGGCTGACGTAACCGCCGCCCGACGCGGCAAAGCGGACCTTGAACCAAGGCTTGAATCGGCAAAGCAAGCCGCCGAGGCGCAGCTGCTCGCCGCGTTGTGGAACGCTGCCGACGCATTAACGGCCGATGCCCGGCAGCGCCATGCTGCGCGTCGCCAAGAGATCGGCGAAATCTTGTTCGCCGCCGACCTGCTCGCCGAACTACTCGTGGGCGAACAGCTGACTCAGACGTTCAACGGCGCGAACCGGCTAAAGCCGCCGATGGAGGCGCGGGCCTACTTGAACATCGCGCCGCCGGTTGCTGTCGCCGTCGCTGTGAGCCCCTCTCGCGTCAGCGCTACGCGCTGACGCGGCGCGGCGGGACTCGGCCTCCCGCCGCGCATTTTGCTCTCCGCTTAATCTCATACTTTTAAGGTGCGAAAATGTTGGTTCACCACTACGACCGTACCCACGACGAACGCGGTCGCCCCGTCCGGCTCGGCTTCGACGAAACCGTTGACGATGATACTGTCCGCCAGCTGCGCGAAGCGTTGGCATCGTGCGGAATCGTCATCCCCGATTCTGTCGGCTCTGCCGACGTGCCCGCCCTCTTGTCCGCAATCACGGTTGCGGCGCTCAATGCCGCGAACGCGAACGACGCCTTGGCCGGCCGCAAACTGCCCAGAGGCGTCACCCCTGCGCCGGATGCGCCGGTGATGATGAGCCTCGATGCCAAGATCGAAAAAGCCGTTCGGGACGCCGACAGACAAAGCATCAAAGATTTCTTCGCACTCATCAACTGACGAAAGGAAAGCATCATGGAACCGCACTTGATAATCGCCGCCATTGGCCGGGCATTCGACTGCGCGGCGCGCCACGACGCTAGAACGTGGGAATCGCTCGAGACGCTTTTGCAAACCGAAATCGCGCCTCGCTTGCGGCAGGGAAGTTTCGACGTTCGGGCCGATCCGGTCGGCACCATTACCATCACGACGCCTACGCATTCGGTCCGGCTAACCCTCGAAGTCGAACCGGCACAAGGAGCAAGCTGATGGGAATCGCTGACTCGATTGCCCTACTACTTCGTCGATTGGCCGCCGATCCGACCGTGGGCAACATCCAGACCATCGGCGCCGAGCTTCGTAAACTCGGAGTGCCGACCACCTTCGACGATGCAAGCGGCCTCTCCATCCACTATCCAGCGGGCGCGAACGTGTTGATTTTCACGCTTGGCGTTCGGCCATCAATGGCCGTGCCTTTTGGGCCGACTCAGCGCTTTCTCTGATGCACTTTGAAACGGTTTGACGCATGGCCAAAAAAGATGACGGGCTTGTTCTCGCTCTGGCGGCCGGCTCTACCCATGCGCAAGCCGCCCGCAAGTGCGGAGTGAGCCGCGCGACGATCACGCGCCGGCTCGCCGATCCGGCTTTCCGCCAGCGCGTCGAGAAAGCCCGGGGGGAATTGTGGGAGCGGTCGGCCTCGGTGTTGGCGAAGACAGCGAGCGAAGCGGCTATCGTCCTTCGACGCCTGCTTCAGAGTGACGATGAAAAAGTGCGCTTGCGCGCGGCCACCGCCGCCCTCGAAGCGGGTCCGCGTTTGCGGGATCAAGTCGAGCTTGCCGCAACCGTTCGGCAGCTGGAAGAGGTAGTGGGCAAGCGAAGGGGGGAGCGATGATCCGAAGGGCAACCGTCGATCGCTTGGAACGCCTCGTCGCGCAGCTGCCGAACGATGCCGCCGCCGAAGCGGAGGACGACGAATTCGACCGCTGGGTGCAAGGTGGATGCGTTGGCGCGATTCCAGAGGCAGGCCCACTTCCAGAACGCCTACGGAGACAATTCGGAACGCAGGCGCGCTGGGAGCGCTCCCATCGTTTCGCCGTGGCCTTGGCCTGCCTCGGTCACGGCCTGCCTATGCCGGTCGAGATGGACGATTCGGAAATGCAAGAGGTCGATGAGGCGGTCGCGCTGCTCGGCACGGCTTACCGCGCGGCGATTGCCCACGGGCTTGGTTGCCACGCCGATTCGTTGTGGTATTCAATGGGCGGCGCATCGTTCGGCGGCGTTGGTTCGGGGATGTCCGTCCAAGTTTCTCCATTACTATCTTGTGAAACAGAAGGGCTAAACTCGGACAGGCCGGCCGTCGGATGAGCGGCGGCGACGATTTTCAATACGAGGTCGTTGCCTTGCCGTTCCGTCTCGCTGCGGAAAACAAGCCCGTTCAGTTCGGAAGTCTTGAACAATCGACCGCGATGCCCGAGGCTGTCGAGCAGCTGCTTTGCCTCGGAGAAGTTGACAAACTCATTCGTCCGTTGGATCAATTTCCATTCGCTGGGGATTCGATCGGAAAAGCTGCCGAGCAATCGGAAAGCGTGCCGTTCGGAAGCCAGCTGGTTAACCGCGTCTTCAACGAGGTCGAAAGTCAAATGCGGAGCCATGGGCGTCGAACCGGCAAAGGGCTTCTCCAGAACGATCAACACGCTGTCGTCGTCGCGACGAATCCGCATGCGTCCGACCTCGCCGCCGTGTTCGCGGCGAATGGCCTTATCGAGGGCGGCCCATTCGCGCCACGTCGTCTCGAGGACGTGGAGTTCCTCGGTTCTCGGCAGATACATTTCGCCGGGCGCGTCGAGGACGCACGTAGCCGCGCGCTTGAGCGTCTTGCACAATCGCCGCCGTTGGCAGTGCGGGCAATCGAGCCGCCCGCATAAGGTTCGGTAAACCATATTTTCGATGCCTCCTAGTTGATGCGGTCGTGAAACGTGAATTGCGCCCCTTTTGCCGCAAGCCGGATGCCGAAGAAGCCGCCGCGCATATAGCTCGTCGACGCGCTTGGTTACTCGATGCTTCAACCGATCGCGGTGGAGGTCCGCCGCGTCTTGTTCGGGAGTCAATTCGGGAATGAGGCGCGGAGCGGTTATGTCCGGCATGTTCGCCGCGTTCATCTGCTGCTTGGCAAACTGCACGGCGCGCTCGATTTTCTCTCGCTGATTGGGAGGAAGCGCTGCGAAGCGCTCTTTTGCTTTTCGGATCATTTCTCGGTCGGCGTCGCTCAAGGTACACATTTCGATTGCTCCGTGGTGTCCAGGTGGTCGATCAGAATGCGTTCGGTCGCCGCCACAACGGCGCGGCTAACGGGCGTTGTCGGACGGCGCATGAGATAGCCGGCGAGATGGTGCGAACGTTGGGTCGCCGCTCGCTCCTCGTCCGCGTCCGTTAGGATGCCGTCGGCGAGAGAATCGTCGCCGGTCGTTTCGCCCCACTCTTCCAATGGGTCCCATTTGTCGGAGTCGAGGTCGTAGGCCGCGCAGGTCACATAGAAAGGAAGTTTCTCTTCCGTGTCGGCACCGACGCGGCCGGATCGGAAGAGAAGATCGAATCGTCGCTGCACTTCGATCAGAGCGAGGTACGCTTCCACGCCACGCGCCACAAGTGACAGCGCCAATTCCGCCAGCTCCGCCACGGGGGCTGTCGCCGCTGAGACTATCGACGGCGCGGCGAACGTTCGCCGCGCCGTTGGCGCGGACGGCGGACGGCGAGTACAGCATCCCTTCGGTCGGGATGCCCGCGCGCTTCTTGCAACCGCGCTCATTTCGCACCCCCTGTGCCCGCACCCGCGCGCAACGCCTCGATCAGCCGCGCGCGGTCGTCAGGAGACAAAGCCCGCGCCGCCGCCAGGACGGTTTCAAGGTCAACTGCGTCGGAATTCGCAGCGCTCGAATCGGGGTGTTGCCGCAAGTCGTTGTCGTCGATGGGGCTTGTGGAGGAAGGTTCTACCCACCTGGGGGTCCATGCGCCGAAGCTCCGCACCTTGAGGTTGAAACATGGCTGGTAAGCACCTGCACCGTTGGGTATTCTCTTGGCTGTGTCGATGGTTTCCGGGACACGCCGGTACGCGGCGGCGGCCCGTGGCGCGGACGGTGAGGCCGATGCTGATGCTGCTCGAAGAGCGATCTTCACCGACTTCGTTCGGCGGCATGTTGCCCGCAGGCAGTCTTGCGCCCCCCCCCCATAATCCCCAGATTAACGGAACCATGCCGACGGCGTTGGCCGACTCCTGGCAAACGAGCGATGCGACCGGCCCGTCGTTGGCCGAGACGCTGGCCGCGCTGTCGTCCGCGCAGCCGCAATACGAATCCTCACCGAGTTCCAGGGCGTTCGGGCAGACGCAACCATCGCAACTCGCGGCGTCGTTCGCCGAGCAGCAAGCGGCGGCGGCGGAACAGGTCTTCCTGCAATTGGCAGCGAGTCTGCCCGCCTCGCCGCTGTCGAAGCCGCCCGCCCCCACGCCGCCCCCGGCCAACACCGGCAGCGGCGGAGGCGGAGTTGGCGGCGCGTCCACTCCCAATGCCGGAGGCGGCGGAGGCGGACCCACCGGAGGCGGTGGCGGCCCCGGCCTCCAATTGCCCTCGCAAACCCAGTTGCAGCAAATGCTCTCCGGCGCGGGCAGCAGCACCCCATCGACGCATCCGACACCGCCGACGCCCCCGGCCAACGGACAAACTCCCTCGCCTTTGTCGCCTTTCCAGTCCCCCTACGCCTTCGCCGCCCCGACGCCGAACGCCGCCGTGCCGCCCTGGATTTCGATGGCGAACCAGATGCACGGCCACGCCCCCAGCGCCGACCCGCTGTACGTTCTCGACCTCAACACCGGCGAGACCGTGCCGTCCGGCGTCCCGCTCAACACGTTCTCGACCTGGAGCGAGAACCTGTTGGCCCAGGTGTCCGGCGCGACCGTTAGCAGCTATTCTTGGAATCTCAGCCAGGCTCCGGATTTCACGGCGACGAGCGGCACGACCGGGCCGAGTTTGCAAGGGACATGGGCCAGTTTCACGGGGGCGGCGCGCACCAATACCATCAGCGTCACCGAGACGCCGGTGAGCGGTTCGCCGTTGACGCAGACGATGACGTTCCAGGTGGCCGGGACCGATTCCCCGGCCTACACCAGCACTCGGCCCACCTCCAGCAGCACTTGGGCGAGTGTGGTGACGCCGGATCAACTGACGAGCGGCCAGCCGACGCAAGCCGCCGGGCCGTATGCGAGTGTGGGATTGGTCGATGGTACGGTGCAGACGACGTTTGCCATGCCGTCTTATAACCCCAATACGACTCCTGTTAGTCTCGATTATAATTCCACGACGGCGAATCCGCAGCCGATCTTCTTGACCGAGTATCAATTGCCCGTGGGGCAATCGGTGCCTTCGACCATCACGGCGCAGTTGACGTTTAACAACACGGCGATGGCCAGCGTCACCTATAATACCTCGGCATTGAACCCCGGCGACATCGTGCAGATCGCATTGCAGGCCAATGCCAATGGGTTGAATACCGGACGCTACCCGTGGTCGATTACCGTGACCAATGGCGGCACGCCGACGACGTACAGCGGCAGTGTGGACATCGTCAATCGGGCGAACAGTCCGTATGGGGCCGGTTGGTCGCTGGATAATGTGGAGCAGTTGGTGTCGGTTTCTGGTGGGATGATGTTGGTGAATCCGGACGGCACGAGTCTGTATTTCGCCAGCAACGGCTCCGGCGGCTACATCACCCCGGCGGGCGATTTTTCGACGCTGACGTTGAGCAACGGCGTGTATACGCGCACATTGACCGATGGGACGCAGATCAACTTCAACAGCAGCGGCCAGGAAACCTCCACCGTGGACCGCGACGGCAACACGACCACGTTCGGTTACACCAACGGGCTGTTGACTTCCATCACCGATATGAATGGGCAAGTGACGACCTTAAGCTATACCAATGGCCAGTTGACCTCGATCACCGATCCGGCCAGCCGCACGGCGAGTTTGTCGTACACCGGATCGCAATTGACCGGCATTATCGACGTTGGCGGCAACCTGTGGACTTACGGTTACGACGTGAGCAACGATTTGACGTCGTTGACCGACCCTAACACGCATGCCACGTCGTTCACCTACAATTTCGCCGACCGCGTATCGAGTGTCACTCAACCCGATAACAGCACCGAGAGCCTAATCGCCGAGCAAATGAACGGATTGGCCGCACCGGGTACCGGCACGAGCGCCAATCCCGCGCCGGCCGTGTTGTTGGCCACGGGCGACCAAGCGCAGTTCACCGACGGCAACAATAATGTGTGGACGACGAACCTGGATTGGCTCGGCTTCGGCCTGGACGTGCAGGACGGCAATCCCCTGGGCAATACCACGCTGACGTATATCAATACCAATGGTCTGGCTTGGATGAGTGCCAATGCTCTGGGACAGGCGAATTACAGTTTCTTCGACAATAGGGGCAACACCACGGAAACGGTCAATCCGGATAACTCGACTCAACTCGATACCTACAACTCGTTCGGCGAGGTGTTGACATCGACGAATGAATTGGGAGCGGTGACGACCGACACCTACAACAATAAGGGCGACTTGACCCAGGTGACGGATGCCCTGGGGAACAGTACGACTTATGCCTACAACGGGGCGGGTCTGGTCACGAGTACCACCGATGCCAATGGGCATACGACGACAAATAATTATAACGCACTCAACGAGTTGACGAGTACGACCGATGCGATGAATAATACCACCACCTATGCCTACAATAACGCGGGCCAGGTGGACAGCGAGACCAATGCCCTGGGATATATCACGACGTACAGTTTTAACGCAATGAACTGGATGACGGGCAAGACCGTTCCCGTATCATCCGGTGTCAATGCCACCTATACTTATGGCTTCGACAAAGTGGGAAATCAAACCAGTGTGACCTCGCCGATTACCGCAACCCAGAATGCCACTTCGACTTCCAAGTTCGATGCCATGAATCGCTTGTTGAAGAGCATCGATCCGCTGGGCGATGCGACCAGTTATTATTACGACGGAGCCGGGAATAACACGGGTATCGTCGATCCGATGGGCAATGCCACGGTCTACACCTTCAACGCGGCGGGCGAGCAGATCGGCGTCAGCGTGCCCCTGACCGGCAGCGGCAGTAACACGGTGTTCTCCACCACAACGTATACTTATAATGCCGCCGGCTATAAGATCACCAAGACCGACGCCCTGGGCAACACCTGGACGTACACCTACACCAACCGCGGCCAACTATCCACCGTCACCGACCCCCTGGGCAACCAAACCAGCTACGGTTACGACCTCGCCGGGCAGCAAACCAGTGTGACGCAAATGGTGTTGCAAAATGGAACCTACGTTCCGGGTCAAACCACGACCACAAACTATAATTCCATCGGCCAGGTGACACAAACGACCAGCCCCTATAACGGAGCCAACCAGGGGGTATTTAGCGGTAATAATGCGGGAGGAGGAACCGGCACTTACACGGCCACTTTGGGCGGCAGTGTCACAGGAACCTTTGCGGGTACAGTTACTGGCAATATTCTGAATGCCAACAATCAACCCATCGCCACGTTCACCGGAACCGTCAGCGGAATTCTCAACGGAAATCTCAGTTCGAGTTATGTTCTGAGCGGTGGATTTTCTGGTACGGGCACGATTTACACCACGGGTGGGATCACGGGAACCGCGACGTTTTCCTTCGCATCGGGGCTTTCCGGATATTTAAACCCTGGCTCTGGGTCTTTGACGTGCAATTTGCAACTCGGCGTCAACGGATCGGTGAATACTTCGGGCAATGCCAGCGGTACGATTGGCGGCAGCGTCTCGGTGCAGTTTACCGGCACGAGCAGCGGTGGCGAGACGTCGATACCGAACAATCCCTTTACCGGCACCGCGGCTCCGACGACGACGAGCAGCTACGATGCGGTGGGCAATGTTTTGACGCAGACGGGGCCGGGTGGGACGACGACGTTTGGGTATAATGCCAACAATATGGTGACGAGTACGACCGATGGCATGGGGGATACGACGACTTACGGCTACGATGCTTTGGGAAATCGAATCAGTTCGACCAATGCGTTAAATCAAACGACCACTTATACTTTTAATCGACAGGGATGGGTATTGACGCAGACGAATCCGGACGGGGGAGTTACTACCTATAACTATGATTTGGCCGGCGATCAGATATCGATTACGGACCCCAATGGGAACGTCACGAGTTCCAGTTATAATGCGGCCAACCAACTGATTGGCGTCACGGATGCCCTGGGTGCTACCACTACTTATGCCTACGATAAAAATGGCAATCGGATCGGCGTCACCAACGCCCTGGGTTACACTACCAGCTACGCCTACAACGATGCCAACGAGCTCATCGCCGTCACCGATGCGATGGGGTACACTACCAATTATAATTATAACCTCGTTGGCGAACAGACCAGTGTGACCGATCCGCTGGGGAACGTAACCAGTTACACTTATAATGGCGTGGGAAACAAGCTGACGGTGACGACGGCCAACGGCGGCGTGACGAGCTATGCCTACGACAGCTTCGGCAACGTAAAATCGATAACAGATCCCAATGGCAACACGACCAATTATAGTTACAACTCGAACAACGAACTGGTCAAAACCACCGACGCCCTGGGCAACACCACCAGTTACAGTTACGATAATTTTGGCAACCAGACCAGCATCACCGACGCCAACGGCAACACGACGACCTACACTTATAATGCACGCAACCAGGTATCGACCGTCACCAATGCCCTGAACCAGACGACGACTTACGGCTACAATGCGGTGGGCGAGCAGACCAGTGTGACCGATGCGTTGAATCATGTGACGGCCACGACCTATAATGCCGAGGGACTGGTTTTGACCGCGACCGCTCCCAACGGTAGCGTAACGACCTACAAATACGACCTGGGCGGCAACCTGTTATCGATTACCGATCCCGTCGGCAACATTACCAGTTATAGCTATAACGCGGACAACGAACTGGTCAAAACTACGAATCCTCTGGGCTATGCGACGACCGATGCCTACAACGCGGTGGGACAGTTGACCGGCACGACGGATGCCCTCGGACGCACGATTACCAACCAGTATAATAAAGATGGTAATCTGTTGACACAGACGGATTATAACGCGAACGGCACGGTGCAAGACACCAAGTCGTTCACCTACGATGCCAATGGCAACGTGCTGACGGCGACAAACGGTTACGGAACTTATACTTACACCTACGATAAGAACAATAATATCCTGACGCAGACGGACCCGTTCGGATTGAAATTGACCTACGGCTACGATGCCAACAATAATGTCACCAGTATTACCGACTCGCTCGGCGGCTCGACGACCAAGGTGTATAATTCCGATATTCAGTTGACGAGCATTCAATATACCAATGGCACGTCGCAGGCGCGATTGGATTTGACGTACACGAACATCGGTCAAGTGGCCACGATGAAGCGCTATCGGGACACGGCAGGGAGCCAATTAATTAGCCAGACGGCGTACAGCTACGACGGAGCTGGCAATACCACGGCGATCTTGCATACGAACGCAAGTGGTGCGACCATCGGGAATTACGTCTACAGCTACGACAATGCCAATCGACTGTCCTCGGAAACCGTGACCGAGAACGGCGGCTCGCCGGTGACGACAACCTACGGTTACGACGCCGCTTCGCAGTTGACATCGGTGAACGGGACCAGTTATACTTACGACGCCAACGGCAACCGGACGACGTCCGGGTTCAGCACGGGGACGGGTAATGAGTTACTATCGGACGGAACCTGGAATTATAAATACGACGCTGCCGGCAATACGATATTGAAGACGAACATCAGCAGCGGCGAATACTGGACGTACACCTGGAACGACGCCAATCAGTTGACTGTGGCGGCAGATTATCAATCGAACGGCACGCTGATTCAGTCGGTGACGTTCCAGTACGATGTTTTCGGCAATCGGGTCGAAGAGGATGTTTACAACGCCTCGACGCAGGTGACGACGGTGACGAAGTTTGCCTACAATGCCAACGGCAACATCTGGGCCGACCTGAACGCAAGCAATCAATTGGTAGATCGCCGATTGTTCGTGAATGTGAACGGCCAGACGCAACCGTTCGCGCGGATCGACGCGAGTAATAATCTGTCGTGGTATCTGACCGATAATTTGGGATCGATCCGTCTCATCACGGACAACACCGGCACAGTGATCGACCAGATCGATTACGACGCCTGGGGCAATATCACCAATGAGACGAACCCATCCAATGGTGATCGCTACAAATATGCCGGCGGGCAATATGACACTACCCTCGGCATGTCCCTCCACGCCCAAAACAGCACTGGGCGCTGGTACAACGCCTCCAACGGCAACTGGCTCAACGCCGACCCCACGGGCCTGGCTGCGGGGCCGAATCCATACGATTATGTGGGGAATAATCCAACGAATGCGAATGATTCTACCGGCCTAGCGCAGCGACAGTTGGGTCTTGCCGAGACAATATCAATTTCTGGCGGGAAGGCTCCAACTCGTAAAGCGTTTGTTAATGATGTTGGATCAGTGGTTGATGATAAATTGAAAATCGATGGACAAATACGCATTCGGCTGGGTGCCACTGCGGAGGGATTCGATCCTAAAGGGAGAGTGGTTTGGCGACGGGTTAATGGTATTTCGATTTCATATTCAGGGACGAGAAGCCGGGATGTGTCTTTTGTGCAGTTTGTAACCCAAACAGCAATAGTTACCCGGTATGTTGGTAAAAAACGACTGCAATCTGACCCATACTCAACCGGGTGGATTGAATTGGTTCCAGTTCGTGAGGAGACGGAAATGCCCGCACTGCGAGGCAAGATAATTAGTAGCACTCCAGGCGAGGAGCATATTTATGTGGATTCGAGACACGCAGACGATCCTCGTTATAACAATCGAACCGGAGCGTGGTCTTATCCTGATGAAAGAACTGTTTCCATCTTTGACCGGCCGGGTGGATGCCGCGTGGTTGCACAGAATTTGAGCAAACGTTATTCTGGTGATGGTATTGAATCTATCACTGTAGAAGATCATTTCACTACTACATTAGCCGTGGACGGCAAGGCATTTTATTTCGTCAAGTGGCAAGCTTCAGCATCATATCGTTATGAAAATAATGATTCCGGACAGAAAGGTCTCTCGCCAGTGGAGTTTAAAGTGAATTCTATGATGCCCGTATCCAACTTGAATCGTGAGGGCCGAAAATATTATGAGAAGTATATACGCGCTCTTAATTCTTCTTACTCCAGACAAACAGCACTGCTAGGTCTGGCTGATTAACAGTACAACGGGGATTACCTGACAACCGATAACTCTGTTATCGTGAAGGAAACCAAAGGATGAACAAGGAATTGCCGGTTCGGAATTGGGCTTCGCCACTTATCTGGAATGTTTCCGTAACTACTATCTCCAGAAACGCTTCGCCGACCATTTTGACACCTATTGCCGTGGATTGTCAGACAACCTCTGGTTTTATTTGGGCAATCATATGACTTGTTCAAAAGACGAACATACTGAGAGCGATTGGAAAATGCAGAGTGCCAAAAAGCATCGCCCCATTTTGCCAGTTACCTTGATTTCTATTATTTCAATTACGATTACCGCAATTCTGTTGCTGCTCGGATTTCTGTTTTGCGGTTCGTCAGAAACGACGGAGAAGATATCCGCTTCTTCTGTCAAAGGCCTCCAAATATCGATCTCACGCGTATCACGCGAGCGCGATGTACTATTAATCTATTATCGTCTTCGATTTCTTGAGAACGGTTCCCTCTCTCGGTTGTATAATATAGTCCCTATTATTAATGATAGCGAACATAAGTCCACCAGAGCATGGATATTGACTAACGACGAGTTTTTTGATGTTTATTTCTTCGATTCGACAGGGCAGGAGATCGCATCTGACGTTGTATACATAGGTCTTGGGAATGATTTTGTTTTGGGAATTTCAGAAACTTGGGAGAGCAAATTTGAAGTTCGTTACCCCGCTCATACAAGTTTTATGGCAATTCAATTGCAAAACTCTGCCTTAAAAACTAATCGCATTCCAATACCGAATCCCTAACTGTGCCGAACCAAATTGTGGTCGCAGGCGTTACCAAATGTTTATTGTGTGGTTTTCCTCTAACTGGAGCCAGGATTCCCGAATTGCCGAGAGTTTTGGAGGAGCAAGTCGCGACGGGGCGGATCGTAACCTCGGCGGGAGATGTCCCCCTGCGACGGGGTGCGACGAGCCCTGACGCACGGCACGGGGCCGCTGCTTGCGATCGCCTGACGGGACAGGACCAATCGCCGCTCATCGAGACGGCGGCGTGGTTTTCCCCCGGGCCTGCTTGGCCTGATACTGTTTCAGTCAGTGCTTCAGGAGCGTCACCGACGCGCGGAGGTCGAAATGCAAGCTCCGCAGAAGATGGATGTTGTTGAAGTTGGGTTGGCAGCAGAAGCAGTGCGCCAGGTTGTTCCGCGGATTGACCGTGGCCAGCATTTCGCCACAGCTGGGGCACGGGAAGCGGAAGTAGCCCTCACTCATATTTCTGGGCGGCTCCTCACGGCCTAGTGCCGCAATCGTCAACGGCATTATCACGCTCGTTCTCGAAGGCAGCGACGCCGGCGGTTCGCAATCCTCTTTTAGCGGAACCTACGCCGGCACGGCTGCTCCCACCACGACGAATAGTTATGACTCGGTGGGCAATGTTTTGACGCAGACGGGGCCGGGTGGGACGACGACGTTTGGGTATAATGCCAACAATATGGTGACCAGTACGACCGATGGCATGGGGGATACGACGACTTCCAGTTACGATAAATTGGGGAATCTCGTCAGTCAGATGAACGCGCTGGGTTATTCGACGACGTTCGCTTATAATAAGATGAATCAGCTGTTGACGCAGACGGTGCCGCTTTCGAGTACGACCTCGGCGACGACGACGTATGCGTACAATTTGGCGGGGTGGGAAACTTCCATAACCGATCCGGTGGGGAATGTGACGCAGTATGGATATAATGTCGGCGGGCAGAATACGACGGTGACGAATCCGCTGGGATATGTGGAGACGATGGCGTATAATCCCAACGGCCAATTGAAGTCGCTGACGGATTACAATGGGCAAGTGCAGCAATTTAACTATAACGAGGCGGGATGGAATACCGGCGAGGAGTGGCTGAACTCGTCGAATCAGGTGATTTATCAATCGACGCTGGGGTACGACAACGCGGGCGATTTGACCTTGGCGCAGGACAACAATTCGCTGTATAATTTTACCTACAACTCCGGCGGTCAGTTGACCGGCGAGACGGTGACGTATCCGGGATATTCGAGTTCGCCGTTGGTGACGCTGGGATTCACCTACG
>JAJXWW010000116.1 GCA_021781415.1 Planctomycetota bacterium | reverse complement strand
CGCCCAGGCTAAATAAATCGCAGCGCGCATCAACTTTCTCGCCGCGCGCTTGTTCGGGAGCCATGTACGCCGGAGTGCCGACAATCGCTCCCGATTGCGTCAGTTGCACATCCTCTTTGTCGCCGCGAGCTAGACCGAAATCGAGTAACTTGACGCGACCTTGAGAGTTGCTCTCCAGCCAAATGTTGCCGGGCTTGATGTCGCGGTGAATCAAGCCGCGTTCGTGCGCCGCCGCCAATCCTAGGGCGATTTGCCGGCCCATGCGTGCCGCCTGGGCCATCGTTGGCTTGCGGCCCTTCTTCAGCCAATCGTCCAACGACATGCCTTCGAGATATTCCATCGCCAAAAACGGCGCGTCGCTATGCTCGCCGACCTGGTAGATGGTGATGACGTGATCGCTGCGCACGGCGGCACACGACTCGGCCTCGCGGAGAAAGCGCAATTTCGCTCCCTCGTTGGCGGCCAATTCCGGCCGCATCACCTTCAAGGCGACCTTGCGTTTCAGACGCACATCTTCGGCGGCGACGACGACGCCCATGCCGCCACTGCCCAATACCTTGAGGACACGATAACCGCCCAGACGACCCAGCTCGTCCACCCCTTCGGGAGGAGATAGAAAATCGAAACGCACTGGATTCGCCTTGGGCAATTCAGCCGCCGTGGCTTCGGGGTCCGCCTCGACGGGACTCGACAGCTTCTTGAGACGACCCATCAATTCCTCGACAATGGGCTTGTGTTCGGGCGATCCGCCTCCCCACGTTTGCAGGGTCGTAATCAGGGTGTCTTCGAGAGGTGTGCTTTCCAACACTCCAAGACAAGTCCGACACTGTTGCAAGTGGTGAATGACGCGGTCGGCAGCATGGGAGTCCAGCGAGCCGCGTGCAAACTGTTTCAGTTCCTCTGCATTGGGACAAAAGGACACGGCGGGCATGATGGTTTCCTTGCGATGGAATGGCGCGCGATGCGGACTACATCGACCGTATCGGCCGCCTACTCTTAATATGCGCGAAGGAGGAGGAATCTGACAAAAAAATCAGAGCCGGAAGGGTTAGCGACGGATCCTTTGCCGTCGCTTACGCTTCCGGCTCCGATCCGAACGATCCGCTTTTAATCGAGCAAGCCGTCGAGTCGATCGCGCAGACGGCGGAGGACGCGGTACTTGGCGGTGTATACCGCATCGGTGCTTATGCCCAGTTCGGCGGCGATGGCCGTGGCGGGCCGCCCACTCGTCAGCATCTCCCAGCAGGCTTTCCATACGACCGTGGGAAACTCCGCCTGCATCAACTGCAAGGCGCGGCTGGCGAGATAGCTACGATATTCCTCTTCGGCAAAGACATCGTCGGAGTCAGGTCCGGGAAGTTCCGCCCATTCGGCATCTTTTAATCGACGGGTAGCAAGGCGACGGCGACGCAGGTTCTCGCGCCATTTGTTGAGTGTGACGATCCGCAGCCAGGCCCGGAAACTACCGTGGCGGTCGTAGCGAAACTCCGGCAGCTTGACCAACAATAGGACGAACACATCCTGAACCAAATCCGCGGCATCGGTCTCGGCGAGACCAGCACGACGCGCCCAATTGTAGATGAGGGGCGTATAAAGATCGACAAACTCGCTCCAGGCGCGCGGCTCCGACGGTTGCCGCAATCGCAGCAGTAAGCTGGCGGGGGTGGCGTGCGCGGCCTCAATGGGGACGGCGTTCATTGATGCCCATTGTGCGATAAACGCGATCTTGAGGCAAGAGGGAGGTCGCTTCTCAGTGCGCTCGATCGTAGCGACGGCGACGGTTTGAGATCGTAGGGGGCTTCGATGTGCGTTGAGAACCATCGGTCGAACATGGAGAAGCCGGTTGCGCCTCGGCTCGCCCTACAAGTCGAGACTCGGACGGGGAGGGATCACTCGCAAGTTCTGCCCATCCCGATAAAATCTAGGTTAAGGCGGTTGATCGACACAAGGGTCAGATTCTCTCGTTCTCGCATCGGAGTGTGGAGACGAGGAACTCATCGCAACGGGATCGACATGGAGTTTCAGCACATCTGGGTTTTGCGCGGAGCCAACGTCTGGTCGCGTTGTCCGGTACTCGAAGTCGAGTTGAATCTTGCGGATTGCGCCGCCGTCTCGGAAGAGCGTCTAGCCGATTGCGTCGCTCGTCTCCGCGCGGCGATGCCGTCGCTGGCGCAGCGTCCCGCCGCCTCCGATCTGCCCGCCTTGATCCGCGATGTGACGTTGGAATTGCAACGTCTGTCCGGGAGTCCCGTGGCATTCGGTCTAGTGCGGCCGCCGGGACGGGATTCGATTTGTCGAGTCGTCGTCGAGTATGAGGAAGAAGAGCTGGGACGCGCTTGTCTGGAGTCCGCGCGGCAATGGTGTGTTGCCGCCTTACAGGATCGACCTTTCGAGATTCCAACTGAATTAACGCGCTTGCGCGATTTGGCCAACGATGTGCGACTGGGGCCGAGTACCGCCGCCATCGTTCGAGCCGCGAGGGAGCGAGGCATTCCGGTTCGACGCCTCAACAGCGGCAGTCTGGTGCAACTTGGCTACGGCTGCCGTCAACGCCGCATCTGCACGGCGGAGACCGATGCCACCAGCGCCATCGCCGAGACGATCGCTCAGGACAAGCAGCTGACGCGCTTCTTGTTGAGCGCGGTCGGCGTACCCGTGCCGGAGGGACGACCCGTCGCCGATGCCGAGGATGCCTGGAAGGCCGCCGAGGAGATCGGTGTACCCGTCGTCGTCAAGCCGCAATACGGCAATCATGGCCGAGGCGTTGCCACTAATTTGACGACGCGCGAACAGGTACTACACGCCTATGCCGCCGCCCGCGAAGAAGGTTCCAGTATCCTCGTTGAATCGTACATCCCCGGCGACGACTATCGACTTTTGGTTATCGGCGGACGACTCGTCGCCGCCGCCCTGCGCGAACCGGCGCACGTCCTCGGCGACGGCCACTCGACGATTGCGCAACTCGTCGCCGAGGTCAACCGCGATCCGCGCCGCAGCGATGGCCATTCCACCGTGTTGAGTTTCATCAAGCTCGATCCCGTCGCCCTTGCCGTGCTGAACGAACAGGGATACGCCCCCGATTCGATTCCGCCTCTCGGACGGCGCGTCCTCATTCGCCGCAATGGTAATCTCAGCACCGGAGGCACGGCAACGGACGTAACGGATCGCGTTCATCCGGAAACGACGGCGCGCGCGCTCGATGCCGCTCGTACTATCGGTCTGGACATCGCCGGAGTCGATGTGGTGGCTTTGGACATTAGCCGTCCTTTGGAAGAACAGCGCGGCGCGGTCGTGGAAGTCAACGCCGGTCCCGGACTACGCATGCACCTGGAGCCATCCGCTGGGACACCGCGTCCGGTCGGTGAAGCCATCGTCTCGATGCTGTTTCCCGAAGGACAAAACGGACGCATTCCACTCGTTGCCGTTACCGGCGTCAACGGCAAGACGACTACGACCCGGCTCCTCGCACATTTGTTGCGCCAGCGGGAAAATGGCGTCGCCTTCACCTGTACCGATGGCATCTATCTCGACGACCGTAAGCTGCGCGGCAACGATTGCAGCGGTCCTCGCAGCGCGCGCGCCGTCCTGCTCAATCCGCAAGTACGCGCCGCCGTCTTGGAAACGGCGCGCGGTGGCATTTTGCGTCAGGGGCTTGGCTTCGATCGCTGTGACGTTGCCATTGTCACCAACATTGGCGAAGGCGATCACCTCGACGCGCACGGAGTCGAAACGGTCGACGAACTGGCACAAGTCAAGCGCACCGTGGTCCAGAACGTCGCGCCGAACGGAGTTGCGGTTCTCAACGCCGCCGATCCGCTCGTTGCCGGCATGGCCAAGCATTGTCCGGGACGGGTCGTCTTCTTCGCAATCGATGCCGATCATCCGGTTCTTGCCGCGCATCGGAAATCCGGCGGACACACGCTATTCGTCCGGGACGCTCGAATTGTGTTCGCCGACGGAAGGCAAGAGGAAACATTGGCGGTACTGAATGAAATCCCTCTGACCCGCGATGGCCGCGTTCGCTTCCAGGTCGAGAATGTCCTCGCCGCCTGCGCCGCCGCGCGTTCGCTCCATATATCCTCTACCGCTCTCCGCGCCGGACTGGCCTCGTTCACGGGCGCAGCGCGACAATTACCAGGCCGGTTCAACGTCTTCCACATCGGCGAGGCAACTGTCGTCGTCGATTACGCGCACAACCCCTCGGCACTGACGGCGCTGGTCGAATCGCTGTCGGTCTTTCCTCACGACCGCCGCACTCTCGTTTTCGCACCCTCCAGCGATCGGCGCGAGGTCGATGTCGTGGCGATGGGCCACACAATCGGAGACTATTTCGACCGCGTTCTTCTCTATCGCATCGAGAACGAGGCCATCGCCCCACTTCGTCGCGGCATCGAGTCCGGCCAACGTCATCCCACGATCCACGACGCACATAGCGAACGAGATGCCCTCGACACCGCCCTTTCCGAATTGCAACCGAACGATTTGCTGGTTCTGGGCGTGGAGTCGATTGAGGAAGCGCTGGCGTTCGTGCAAACGCGATTGCAAGCGATGGAGGCGCGACCCTAACCTGTTCGGCGCACTCAAAAGAGGCGATTCAATGAGTCGATGCTTTAGGACCGTCCGATAGCGGCGGGCACGTTCGACCGCGCGACACACTCGTTCGACCGGAGGCAGCCGTCCCACATCGGCGAACGAGTCGATCCACTCCTTGCCGACGCGGACACAGAACGAGCGGATCTTCGGTCGTTGTTCGTCGTTCAGATGCAGTTCCTCGACCACGGCGGGCTGACTCAACAAGTACAATTGGCTGGCGGCGTGCAGCACGGCGAGATCGGCCAGGATATTTTCGACTTGTTGTTTGGCGGTTCGGTTTTACTGTCGGCGCTCAACCTTCGAGAGCGTTCCTCGGTGGATAGAGGGTAATGCCGATTACGTTATCGCGGTGCATCTCGAATCCGATGCCGAGGATGTCGTGGCGTCGAATCTCGATGCGATAGGTCGCGTCCTTGGCGGCGGGGGCGTCCATCATAAAGTCCTCGGTCGGATCTTCGGGGTAGAGATCCATAATGCGACTTTTGCGATCCGTAATTTTGAGATGCCTGCCGCTTTCGCCGCGCCGTGCCACCACGGCCAATACGCGCCCTTCGTGAAAGACGATGCAAAGGCGATCGTCGGCACTGCGCTGAACGTCCAAGAATGGCAAAGTATCGGCGGACACGCCCAGATCGGCGACGCGCAGGACATGGCCGAGATAGTTGGGCGGGCGCTTGCGTCCCCACGGATTCAACGGCCCACCCTTGACCAGTCGCAATCGCTCCACCACTTCTTGCTGCGGATCGCCAATCTTCACGCCCATGAGCGACTCACTCTCGCCCTTGGGAGTGGTCGATCGCAAGAACCAGAACAGAGCAATGGCGATGCACGGCAAACCAACGATCAGCGCCAACGCGGCAAGGAACCGTCTACGGCTTCGCGCGTTCGGCTTCTGGTAGGCGAGCGTAGGCTGGGTGTCCGCGCGCGAAGCGATCCTCTCGTCCCGCGCCTCTTGCGGCAGCAGCGGAATGTCGTTGGCGTCGCTGAGTTGTTGCAATTGGAGATAGACCTCGACGGCGTTGGCCGGACGCTCGGCTGGATTGGGTTTCAAGCAGCGATCGAGCAGTGCTTGCAACAGAGGCGATGCTTCCGGGCACAGTTCGCACAGCGACTTGCCCGTGACGTAGGGAAGCTGGCCCGTCAGCGCTTCGTGTACCACCAACGCGGCGCTGTACAGATCGGATCGAACGTCGAGGGGTCGACCGGCGAGTTGCTCCGGCGACATATAGCGTGGCGTGCCGAGGATCGCTCCCGGATTGGTCAACGAGTCGGCCGGCATGGGTTCGTTGCGCCGATAGATACGCGCGATGCCGAAATCGAGAACGCGAACGTGCAACCTCGAACCGCGCTCCTGAAGAAGGAACAGATTGTCCGGTTTGATGTCCCGATGAACGATGTCCTTTTCGTGTGCGTGGATGAGAGCCAGGAGTAACTGCGCGCTCATCTGTAACCCGGCGGGATAGGGCAACGGTCCCTCGCTTTGCAGTCGTTCGGCCAGGGAACGTCCTTGCAAATACTCCATGACGAGGAACGGTCCTCGCGCGGCATTGATGCCGAAATCGTGGACGACGACGATGTGGGGATCGTTGAGTTGGCTGACAATGCGGGCCTCGCGCTGAAAGCGCGCGTCGAACTCGGTCTCATGGCGAAGTTCGGGATTGATGAGCTTGACGGCGACTTCGCGTTCGAGCGTGATGTCCAGAGCGCGATAGACCCGTGCCATTCCCCCTCCCCCGCGCTCTTCAAGCAATCGATAGCGCTCTCCAAGGACGAACGGGAGAAGCAAGGGAGGCGATGGCGGAGCCTCTCCTGTTGGTGGACGATTGGGGGGAGTGAGGGTCGGTGAGGCGAGAGTGGTTTCGGTCAACGGAACACCGTCGTGCGGGCAGAAGCGCGCGCCTGGCTCCAACTCCAGCTTGCAGATCGGACAGTGCATCGCGGTGCTTCCCTCGGAGTCCGCCATCAATCGAAGGGGAGAGAGGAGTGAAAGATTCCGCCCCTCCCCTTCGAGCTGCGTCGAACGTGGCGTTATTTCTTCGACGTTCCCAGATGCCAGAAATCGTCGAACAGCCCCGCCTCTTGTACTTCGATGGCCAGGGGATCTTTCTTGTCCCCTTTTGTGTCGCCGACTAATTTCAGGATCGCGTGATCTCCCAAGCGCGGATAGAGCAGCGCGTTGGTTCCCTCAAAGTCGGCGGCGTGGAACGTGTGGCCGGAGTTCAGTACGACGTAATACATCGTCGAAAGCGGACTCGGATAGATCATCGCCGGGACGTGGTCGGCAGAGGAGTATTCCTTGCCGTCGAAGACAATTTTCTCCTTGGTCCAGTTCAAGGGCAAACCCTCGAGAACCTGGGCGATCAAGCTGTTCGACGAGGGATCGCCAAAAAGGATCAGGTGATGGGTCGCGATGTCTTGCGCTTCGACTTCCACATCGTCCTTGATGGGCAGCTTGCCGCGAAAGTATTTCGACCACTCTTTTCGGAAGCGCTCGAGATTGGCCTTGGCATATTCTTCGGTACCCGCATGCCAGGGCGTCCCCGTGCCGCGCACGCATAGAAATGGTGAAGTGAAGGCATCGTCGATTGGCCCTTGTAGGCCGTTTGACTTTTGCGGTCGGCGGATTTGTTCGACCTCAATTCTCTCTGGAAGAACGCTGCTCCATCGGTCGTTCTCCCGTTTGAGATAGACGAACAACGAAGAGGGGTTGTTCGCCGGTTGAACCGGCATGGCCTCGACCCGTTGACCGTCGATCCGCACGACGGCCGCTTGTCGCAAGGCACCGGGAGGCATGAGCAGCCGTAGCACACGCACATTCTTCGTGGCGATCTTAAATCCTTCGTCGGTATGTTCGGCATCGATAGATGCCCGTTCGTAATGGCGCTGAAGCCCGATGAGGTACACCCAGGCACATGCGGGATACTTCAAGGTGTAGGTGGTGAAGCGAACGCGGGGCGGATAATCGGATCGACCTTTGTTAAGGTATTCCTCGCGCGCCTCGGCCACCTTCTTCTGCCACTCCGGCGGAAATTGATGGGCCAACTTCGGCGCGACCAACAACTTCATCGGGATGTCCAGCTTTTTGAGACGTTCTTCGATATTCTGCGCCGCCCGCAGCTGCGGATCGATTTCGCCACCGTAGGCGACAACCGGCACGTTAAAGGCATTCTCCGCGTAATCGACGGCGTCGTAGATGTGCAGACAAGCCTCTTGTTGCGAGGGGAGTTGAGCGGGTAGATCCTTGATGTAGCCGTGCGTCGTCGTGAACCCCGCGCCGGGACTGATGACGCACCACTGATCGGGATAGTGCAGCCCTAAATGCCACGTCCCCGCTCCCCCCATCGAAAAGCCGCGCAGCACCACGCGATTGGGATCGACGAATTGCATCCGATTTTGAAAGCGTTGCAGCGCGAGGAAGTGATCGACCGCCTCCATGACATCGCGTTCGCCCGCCCAGCGATAGGCGTTGTTGCCCCGTCCGTAGATGTCGAGCCGAATGTAGTCCTGGGTTTTCGGAGCGTCTTTGTCTCCATTAAACTGATGCAAGAAACTCACTTCGTTCAGCCGGTTGTTGCGCCCATGTAAGACGACTTCGAGCCGCCATTTTCGCAACTCCTTGCCAAAGTCGGCCGGGAGCGTGGCGGCATAGGGCTGTACGGAACCGTCGATGCGCGAGCGATAACCGTGAACGACCGATCGTCCGGTCGTTTGATACCAGGGCGCATCGCCCTGCGCGCGGTGGCCGGCGCGGATCAAACCGCGTTCGAGCGCCTCGATCGTCCAGTCTCCGGATTCCTTCTGATAAAACTCCTTGTGCTGCGTGATCCAAACGGCGGCCTTTAGGTACACTTCGATATCGGCGAGATGGAGATCGTGGACGTTTGCGCGGCGAAACTGTTCCAACCGAGCGTTCAGTTTGTCCTTGAGATCATCGATCTTGTTGAGGGTTTCTTCTTTGGGCGCGATCGGCGGTGGCGGGGCGTATTGCGCTAAGACGAGCGCCGCCCCCAGAACGATTGCCGTGGTTGCCGAGAAGGTCCGAACCCATCGAGATGCCATCATCCAACACCGCCCTTGTTCGCGAAGCAGATTTTGAGAAAGACGTGTTGTTGACGATACTCAGCAGAGCGAAAAGTCGCAAGCGCGGCAGCTATTTTTTTAAGGAGTGCGCCGATTGGAGGGACAGAGTGAGAACCATCTGCCCCGGCGCGCCGTGTCGGCGCAACTCGAGACGGTCGATAAATTGCAGGCCGGCGAGGAAGCCATTCACGCCTTGGGCCACAACTTCTCGGCTCGACGAACAATGTTCGGCAAGGAATTGGACGATGGGTTCGCGGCGCTGTTTGACGTATCCGCGCCAGTCTTTGAATGACACGCGCAGCAGGGGCGCGGAGCCGTTGGACACCGGAGCGATGGAGGGGGCGGGGTGCGCGAACGATTGGATCTCGTCGAGCGAGCTTGAGACCACGAGATAGCCGTCGAGCAAGCCGTAAGAGGGTTGAAATCCAGAAAGTAAGTTCCCCGTCATGTAACGCACTTCTCGACCGTCTACCTCGCCAGTCTTGAGCGAGAGGGGACGCTCTGTCTTCTGGCCATTGTGGAGAAAGATGAGCAGGCGCGCCGCGAAATCGAGAAGGCCGAGCAGCTTGGGTTCGATCGGCCTCTTCGACCGTTTGCCATCCACCCGCAGTGCGAAAAGGGAGCGAGGCAGCCAATTTTTGTCGGAGGCGGCGGGAGCGCGAACGCACAGCCCCCAATCTGGTCCCAAGGCCGGCATCACCTCGCCGACGAAGTTCTCTTCGCCCAAGAGTGTTTGAAACTGCCGATTCATGGCGGCGTGCAGTCTATCGCGCTGTTGCGGTGTCAGAAAGCCGCCGATCGCTTCCAGAAGCGCCGTGCCGTCCACTCGTCCACCTGCCGCCAACAACGCCGAGTCTGGAAAGCGTCGCCACGTTTCGCTGGGAATTGTCGCCGTTTCAAAGAGTCGCCGGGCGGCCGGTGGGAGCGTTTCGACACGCGCGCGCACCCCGAGCGTCATGCGGATCTCGCGCTCCGCTGGAGAGAGCGAGACTACCACGCTTTCCAACGCCTTCCAGTAGAGCGCGAACTGTTTGACGGCGATTAGTCGTTCGGCGGGAGCAGCGGCAATTTTAGAGTCCAGCTCGGCATCGAACGCGCGCGGATTGATCCATACGGCCAACAGCGCGCGCTCCGCATCGAGTTCGCGCAGACGCCGAGCCGATTCGGGTACCGCGTCGGCCACCCGGAGGTGGTCGAGGTCGATTATCTGCCGAATCATGTCTTCTTGCGGCGACACGGCCAAGATGGGGCCGTGGAGGTAATAAAAGGTCGAAGGTTTGCCTCCCTCGGCGCATTTGACGCGTTCCAGACGCCGATAGTAGACGATGTCTTTGTACCGACATTCTTCAACGGCCTTCAGTTCCCCTTCGTCCCTTTGCACTTTGTTGATGCTCTCGATGAGATCGACGAGGACTTTTTCGTTGCGAGCGCGAAGGAGGAGAACGCCCTGTTCCTGTTCCGGCTTTCCGGGTGGACCGGGGCGATAGGCCAGCACCAGCGCATCGCCGAGGATGTCCTCGCGCAGCCGCTTCCAGTCGAATCCGAGTTTCTCCCTCATCTTCGATTCGATGCGGTCGAGTTTTTTCACGTCATCGCCGGCGCGGATTTTGACGCCGACCGGCGACTGACTCAGCTGCTGGAGGAAGGGCGAATCGCGTAGAGCATCGGCGTGGCCGCGCAGATCTTGAATCACGACGCAGAAGCCGACCGAATCGGGAACCAAACGCAACAACTCTTCGCGCGGCCCGGCGGCCGGTGATGCGGCAGGCAGCAGCGTTGCCAACGACAGAATCAACCCATACTTCCGCATGATCGCGTCACCTCTACCACGGTTTCACAGTCCGTTCGGCTCCGCGTCCATCGGCGGCAGCTCGCGCAGGAACAGACCGACGGCACGGCGCGCGGAGTTCGTGACCGGCTCCAATCCCTCCGAGACGCCTTGGCCTGCTTCGCGCAGCGGACGAGCGGTCGACTCTGCCGAGAGGAGATCAACTTTCGGCAGCGTTGGGCTGGGAACCTGGGAGACCCATCGTCGCGTTTGTTCGACGGTCTCATTGGCAGTCTGGGAGGTCAGCGAAGTAAACACTTCACCCAACTCCGCGGCCGAATCGCGCAGCGTCGGTGCAGTCTCCTCTTTTGGAAGCAACGGCACGGACGCCGATTCATCCGGCACCCGTTCGATTGACGGCGAGAGGCGCATACCGTGAAACCGCACGATCAGAGCCAACACAATGCCGGCGGCCAGAGCAAACCCCGTCACCCATCGTCGGCGCATCCGTCGCCGCCGATCGAGGAATATCGTCTCCACGATCCTCGCCTCAAGCCCCCGAGGAGGCGAAGGATTGGGCCATCGTTGCAACCCTTGTCGCAGACGTTGGGCCGCCTCGGCAAGAACGGCGCAATCGGGGCATTCGCGCAGATGAGCCAACCAGCGCGGCGACTCATCCACGCTTTCGCCGTCGAGACTTCGTTGCAGCCATTCGTGAGCGAGGGAACAGTTCATGTTGGTTTTCTTCCATTCCGAGACGACGCTTGTTCCTCGGCCTCGTCGCCAACCATGCCTCGACGACGCAAAAAATTCAATATCTCCAAGCGGGCGCGGTGCAGCCAAGTCTTGATCGTGCCGACCGGACGATCCATCGCCTGCGCGATGTCTTCGTACGGTTGACCCCGTTCGTGAAATAACACGAAGGCAGTGCGATATTCCAGCCGCAACTCGGCGACGGCGGCTTCGAGTTCCCGAACCAATTCGCCGGAATCGTCGGCAGGGGGCGCGGGAACCGAGTCCTGTAGATAATCGACCAACTCCGGACGACGAGTTCGTTTGGCGAGCCAAGTGCGGCAGCGATTGACGGCGATCCTCATGACCCAAGGCCGCAGGGGCCGCTGTGAATCCCAGCGCCGTAGACTGCGAAAAATACGCAAGAATACCTCTTGCGTCACATCCTCGGCATCGTGGCGATGATGGAGCAGGCGCACGCAGAGACCGAACACTTCGCTCTGAAAGCGATTCACCAAGAGGCGCACCGCCTCCTCGTCGCCATGCAGGCAGCGTCGAACCAGGATGGCATCATTGTCGGCGTTCACATTGCCTACCCGCGTCCGCATCTCCGAAGAACATACTCAGGGAAACTCAAAAAAGTTTCGGCACCTTACCTTAAGGCAACGAATTCTCCCTGTCAATCGCCGGAGGCTAGGGAAGTCGGGACGCAGTCGGCCGAAATGCCTCGTTCCCAATGGTCTTTGCTATTCTGCTCCGATGGCTTGACGATAGCACCAATCGAAAAGTAGTTCCCATTCGCGCTTCTGGATGCGCCGGCACAGATCGTCGCAAGGGGCGCGGCCAACCAGCACGGCCGCACACAGATCGACGAAGGCGAACGGATCCCAGGAGTTTTGGACGCGAAGAAAGGTGGCGTGAGAGGGTACGTCGTCGGCCATCTCCCCAGCCGAACGATGGAGCATTTCAAAGATCGGATGTGTACCAACGCGGCGGAACCAGTATTTGGCGTTATCGAAGTCCGGCTCGCGACGGTGCATGAGGGCGTGCCAATAGCTGCCGGTCGAATCGTCGAGACGTTGGCTGATCTCGTGCGATTCGTCGAGATAATTGTGATAGAGCCACAAACCGGCGCGGCAGGCATCGGCCATGGCGCGGTCGCGCACGCATAACGGCGCGAAGGGATCGCCGTTTAGCGCGGCTTCGAGGCGCGCGCGAACCTCGGCGTTGGGACGACCGGCATCCAACGGAGCGCGCCACGGCTCGCGCAGCAGTCCGGCAATGTGCGGTGCATAACGTGCGGGGTCGAAGGAAGTCATACGGAGAGTTCTCCTCGTTGAGCCGAAGGTGACTCGCATGGGGCAAGCGGCCGTCCTTCAATTCTTCTACGGCACGGCGACGGAAAAACAATCCGTGCCGCTCTTGCGGTTTACTTGCGAGCCATCGTCTTGGTAAAGTCGCATTCCTGGCAAGGGAAAGGGGACGCGAATGACTCGCCGCGCTCGAATGGCATTTCTGATCCTGGCGGCGCTGGGGTTTATTCTTCGCCTCCGAGAATACTTCGCCTGTCCTTCCTATTGGTACGACGAAGCCTATTTGCTGCTGAACATTTTCGACAAAACGTATCTCGATTTGCTGGGTCCGCTGCGCGAGGATCAGGCCGCCCCGCCGCTGTTCCTCTGGCTCTTGCGCGGGTTGTATCTCGCCTTCGGCGGCAGCGAATGGGCGATGCGTTTGCCGGCGTTGACCGCGAGCATCGTCGGGTTCCTCTCGATGGGACCGTTGGCGCGTCGCGTCGTGGGTCGGGGCGGTTGGTTGTGGGCGGTCGCCTTTGCCGCTTTGGGTCATCGCGCCATCGCCCACGCCATTGAGGTAAAACCCTATGCGTTCGATTTCTTGACGAGCGCGTCGATTCTCCTCGCCGCAATTCATTGCCGCGCGGGCATTCGTAGCCGGTGGCCTTGGATCGTTTTGTGCATCTTGGCCGGGCTGGCTCCGTGGCTGTCGTATCCGGCAGTATTCGTTGTCGGCGCGGCGATTGTGTCCGTGTTGGTCCGCGCGTTCCGTCGCCGACCCGTCGCCTCGATTGGGACAGAAACCCTTCTCGCATTCCTAGCAGCTGGACTGTTTCTATTCTCGACTGCCGCGCTTTGGCATGGAGTAGTCCGACATCAGACGACCGCTTCCTTGCAAGTGTATTGGTCGTCCTCGTTTCTCGACCTGTCTTCGCCGAGAGCGGCCGCGTCCTGGATCGGGTATCGCCTGCTGGAAATCGGCAATTACGGCACGCGCGAGATGGGGTTGCCGCTGTTGATTCTGGCACTCATCGGGGGATGGACCTTGCGGCGACGGCTCGATGTACTGGTATTGCTAATCGGGCCGTTCTTGCTGGCGTTGGTGGCCTCGGCTTTGCGGCTCTATCCCCTGGGCGGTCGTTTGCTGTTCTTTTTGACGCCCTGCCTCTGGCTTCTGGCGGCGCGCGGCCTCGGCGCGCTGGTACGCCGTCTGCCCTCGCGCTGGGCACGGGTGGGATGGATCGCACCCGTCGTATTGTTGGTACCGGCTCTGGGGTGGGCGGGGCGATTGCTCGTTCAAGTGACGCCTCGCTGTCAGTTCCGCGAGGCGTTCGCTTTCGTCGAACAAAACACACAAAAGGGAGATGTTTTGTGGGTGTCTCATCCCCAGGTATTTGAAGTCTATCGCGGCGCGACACCCGATCTCAGCGCGTATTCTCCACCGGAACTCGTGGAGAGAACGGCGCGGACGCAACGCCTGTGGATGGTGTGCGCCGTGGCCGGATCGAGAGAACGCTACACCGCTGCCGAGACGGTGGCGCGGGTCAAGGACGTTGCGGGACGGCCTTTGATTCACCGTCGATTTCGCGGTTTGGAAGTCGTCTTGTACGCGCCCGCATCGGAGCGTGTCGAAGGCAACCGATAACGAATCCATATCGACCGGCGGACGCGCCCGATCCGTTCCCATCCGTGGAATCGCTGCAACATTCGGCGCGAACCCATCGACGTGCCAAAGTATGAATGTTCGATGAAAGCACCGTGGCGAGAACGTGGTAAACTGTATAATGCCGTTCGATGGAGATTTCCGAGAAGGGAGTCGCCAAGTTAACCTCTTATGAAACGAGGAACGCAGCATGATGTGGACCTTGCCGATTTCACGCCGCGTTGGATCGAGCCTCTTGGTCGCGTTGATGTTGTTGCCGCTGGGCTGCAAGGAAGAAGAGAAGCCGCAGACGGAAGAGGAACATGCCGCTCCTGTGGAGTGGGAGACTGCCGAAAAGGCCGATCTCGAACAATGGACCGAGTTGCTCGGCATCACGCAGCCGTTGCCCAGTCGCGTAGCCCACGTCAGCGCCGCCGTCGGCGGGTTTGTTCTCAGCGTTCTTCCTCCAGATAAATCGGGAGCCGTCGTCGAAGGTCAACGAGTCAAGAAGGGCCAAGTTCTCGTTCGTTTGGACGACCGCGTCCTGCGCGCCAACCGCGAGAAGCTGTTGGTGAGCGATCCCGAGTTGAAGGAACAAATTCGCCAGGCCGAGAACCTGGTGGAGCTGGCGCGGCTCGAAGTCGTTCGCCTCGAGCGCCTGCAAAAAAACAGCGGTGGGTCGGTGCCGTTGGTGACGCAGCTGGAATTGGACAAGGCACGCCTCTCCCTGAAGGATGCCGAATCCAAACAGAAAGGCGTGCAGGCCAAGGAAGCCATCGCGGAAGCCGAATTGAAGGCGATCGACGAACAACTCGATCAATACACGCTTCGCGCTCCTATCGACGGGCAACTCGGCATGGTTCACGCCAATCCCGGCCAAACGCTGTCCGTTGGAGCGACCGTGGCCGAGATCATCGACCTCGACGATATCGACGTGTTGTGTTTCGTGCCACCCAGCACCGTCGGCCATTTGCGGCTCGATCAACCCGTTCGCATCGAGTCCAACGTCGAAGAACCGCCCACCGACGATGACACAAGCGTGGAGGGTCGCATTGTCTTTATTTCCGATCAAGCCCAGGCGGAGACCGGAACCGTCGCCGTCAAGGCCCGTTTCAACAATCAGAAGCGCAGGCTTCGCGCCAACACCTTGCTTCGCGTGCGTGTGTTGACCGAAAAAAAGTCCGATTGCTTCACGCTCCCCGAATCGGCCTTGCTCGAAGATCAAGACGATCCAGCGGTCCTCGTCGTCGAGAAGAAAGTGGAGAAGGACGAACATGGCGAGGAGAAAGAAAAACACATCGTTCACAAACGAGAAGTAAAACTGGGTGTGCGCGACCGGATCAAGCAGCGCGTCGAGATTCTGGAAATGTTCGAGGTAGAAGAAGAGAAGAAGAAGCCCGTGAAGCTGGAATCGGACACCTTGTTTGTCATAAAAGGGGGCCACGGATTGGAAGAGGGCGACCTCGTGGAGCTGAAAAAGGAAGAACACGCAGAAGAGAAGAAAGACGAGAAATGAGACGATACCAGCCTGGAGCGCCAACGACGGCCCGCTGTCAGCAATGAGTCGGACGTGACGATACAAGCCCGGAGCGCCAGCGAAGGGTCGCTGTCAGCCCCGGGTTTTTTTAGCAATCAATGAGTCGGACGTGGAGTATCATCGTGTTCAACCTGGCCTCCTACGCTCGCCACTACTTCGGTGCCATTCTGCTCAGCGCGCTGATGCTAACGCTGGGCGGTATCTACAGCGCCACGCGGATGCCCAGCGCCGTCTATCCCGAAGTCACGTTTTCGCGTATCAGCGTCATTGCCCGAAAGCCGGGATTCGATGTGCCCAACATGCAAGCCAAGGTGACGGTGCCGCTCGAAGAAGCGGTCGCCACGGTCATCGGGGTGGCCCAGGTGCGATCCAAGACCATTCGCGGGGCCAGCGAATTGTGGCTCGAATTCAATCCCGGCGTCAACATGGTGCAGGCCGAGCAGTTCACTTGGAACCGTCTTGGCACCGTGCGATCCAAGCTGCCGCCGGACGTGGATCTGGCGGTCGAACGCATGACGCCGTCGATCTTCCCGATCCTGTCGTTGGTGCTGACTGGAGGCGACAGTCCGGCTCAACTGCGCGACTTTGCCTTTTTCAACTTGGCTCCGCGCATCAAGAACATTCCAGATGTTCTTTACGCCAACGTTGCCGGCGGCGATTTGCGCGAGATCGAAGTCGAGCCGCGCCCGGAAGCGCTTTTGGCCGCCGGTCTTTCCGCCGCCGATCTCGCGGATCAAATCGCCAAGGTGCATCGCCTCCAGCCGGTCGGACGCATCGAACAGCCGCCCTTCGCCTATCAGGTGATCGTCAATACCCAAAGCGAGACCGCCCGCGACATCGGTAGCCTGGTCGTGACCACCAAGAACAACCAACCGCTGCTCGTCAGTGAATTGGCCGATGTTCGCATCGGCCGGCAAGATCGCACCCTGTCAATCGGCTATCAAAAGAAGGACGCCGTCGTCATCACCGTTTTTCGCAGTCCGGGCGGCAACACGATCAACGTTTCCCAAGCCGTTCACGATGCCATCGAAGAGATGGAGCGCGAGCATCACCTACCGCACAATATCCATCCGACCGTGGTTTACGATCAGGCGACGTTCATCCGAACCGCCGTCGAAAATGTGCGCGACGCCATTCTGATCGGCGGTCTGTTTAGCATCCTCATTCTGTTGGCATTCTTGCGCAGTTGGCGGGCCACCCTCATCTCGGCGTTGGCGATCCCGACGACGTTGGCCATCACGTTTCTGTTTTTGCATTGGGCCGGCGAGTCGCTGAACCTGATGTCGCTGGGTGGTCTGGCCGTGGCCATCGGTCTGATTATCGACGATACCGTGGTCGTCATCGAGAACATCGCCCGGCATTTGGAGAAGAAGCCGGGCGGTCCAACAGGTTCTTCGGAAGGTCTCGATCCGGTGGGAGCGGCGTCGAGAGAGATCACCGGGGCGGTGGTCGGCTCGACGCTGACGACGGTACTCGTGTTTCTCCCCTTGGCTTTCATCGTCGGCGTGTACGGGCAGTTCTTCGCCTCGCTGAGTTGGGCCTTGTCGATTGCCGTACTCGTGTCGATGGTCATTAGTTTGACGCTCATTCCGGTGTTCGCGGCCAAATTCCTTGCCGGCCGGCCGATGCCTCCTCCCGGTCCCATCTATCGCTTCTTCGCTTTTCTTTATGAGATCGTACTCCGTTCGTTGCTGCGTCTGGTAGAGATCGGTTTAGTTGGCTCACTCTGGGTTGCCGACTGGCTTCCGGGCCGTAAGCTGTGGAGCGCCGGGGTACGCTTGTCCGTGCTGATGTTGTTTGCCATACCCCCGCTCGCCGCCGGAATGATCTTGTATACCGGCGTGCCCGACAATCGACCTCCCGACGAGGGAAAAAAAGAGCGGCCGCCAATCGTGTCCCCACTGAAGACGGGGCTGATGCCGGCGATGGACGAAGGCGCTTTCGTCGTCGATTATAAGGCTCCGTCTGGGACGCCTTTGGCCGAGACGGAAGAAAAAGCCAGGGTCATCGAAGAAATCTTGTCCGAGAATCCGGACGTGGATGCCTTCGTTCGTCGAACCGGGGCCGAGTTGGGGCTGTTTGCCACGGCCACCAATCGCGGCGATATTCAAGTGGTGATGCGCCCCGCTGAAGACGACATCGTCAGCCTCTTGCGCAAGCCGGTTCGACCCGAATTTGCCAAGATCGAAGAAGAAGTCAAGAAGCAGAACTTGGATTTGGCCTCCCCAGAAGGGCGCGCTTATGTCCGCAACAAATATCGCCGGCGTTCGATGAATGAGGTGCGGAAGGAAATCGAAGACGAACTCGACGAGAAATTCATCGAGCATCAATTGAAGAGGGAAACGGTCCCCATCATTACCGACGAGTTGAACGACCTGTCCGGAGCGAATAAGCCCGTCGAAGTGAAGATTTTCGGCCCGGACTATCATAAGCTCGACGAATTGGCGGAGTCCGTGGGCAAGAAGCTCAAGGAACTGATGAACAAGAACAAGAGCATCAAGGACATCGACGAGGCAGTTTACGCCGGCAATCCCGATCTCGAAGTCAAGATCGATGGCGTCCGCGCCGGTCGTTTCGGCCTGACGCCGGAGGCCGTCGAACGCCAACTCAATGCCATGTTCTTCGGCCAGGTGGCGACGCAGGTGCGCGAGTCGGCGTTGCGCGTTACCGACGTGCGCGTTCGCTATCCCGACTCGTACCGTTTCGGCAGAGATCGTTTCGATCCGGAGCGCGTTCTCAACCAATGGTTGTTGATGCCGGAAGGCACGTTGCCGTTGCCGGGACTCTCGCCGTCGCTGGGCCATACGAGTGGTCTGGGCCGCGCGGTCCCTTTGTATGCTTTGGCCAAGATCAAACGCAAACGCACCACCGACGAACAGTGGCGCGAGAATCAGCTTCCGGTGCATTACGTCACGGCGGAAGTGGACGAGGAAGAGGGCGGCGACCTCGGCGCGGTGGTGCGCGACATCCGTGCCGAGATGGCGAAAATCCCTCTGGAGGCGGGCTACAGTTGGAAGATGGGCGGCCACTACATCCAACAGAAGGCAGCCTTCAAAAGCTTCGCCGTCGTCATGGTCGTCGCCATCCTGCTCGTGTACATCATGCTCGTGTTCCAATTCCGTTCGGTTATTTTGCCGCTCTTGATTTTCTTGACGCAGCCCTTGTCTCTCGTCAGCGGCCTATTCGCGCTGTGGATTACCGGCACACCGTTGAACGTGTCGAGCTACATGGGCGCGATTTTGCTCATCGGTCTCGACATGAAGAACGGTATCCTGCTCGTCGAATACATTCAACAGTTGCGCAAGGAAGGCATGGAGTTGTGGCCGGCGCTGTTGCTGGCGGGCCGGACGCGCTTCCGTCCGATCCTCATGACCAGCTTGGCGGCCATTCTAGGACTCGCGCCGTTGGCCTTGGGCATCGGGCCGGGGGCGCAGATGCAGCAGCCGTTGGCCATCATGGTCATCGGCGGCATCACGGCCAACATGCTCTTCACCCGCATGGTAATCCCGGTAGGCTATCTGGTGTTGGAACGCCGCCTCGGCTCGGAGAAGCTGTTGCCGGGTTAGAAGATCGAATCGGCGAGTTGGTCTCGAAGGGCAAACGAACGAGGAGGATCGGCTATGCCGCTGCGCGATCATTTTCGACCCCCATTGAATGAACGACGCCATTGGGAGGGATTGCACGGCGGTTGGCCCATGATGATGGTCGCCGGTCTTCGCCGGAGGTTGCCGCCCGGCTATTTTGCCGAGCCGAGCGTTCACTCCGGGGCGCGCGTCGAGATCGATGTGGCCGCGTTCGAGGAAGAGGACGAAGGCGAGTCGCTGTCCGGGATCGACAACGGCGAGGGCGGCGGCGTGGCGACGGCCGTTTGGGCACCGGCGCGACCGACGCTTGTCGTCGCCACCGACTTGCCCGATCAAGACGTTTACGAAGTGCGCGTCTACGACGAAAAGCATGGGTGCCGCCTCGTGGCCGCCGTCGAGATCGTCAGCCCAGCCAATAAGGATCGGCCCGAACACCGAGCAGCCTTCGTCGCCAAGTGCGCCGCTTTGCTCCGCGAGCGCGTCTGCGTCGTTTTCGTGGATGTGGTCACGACGCGCTGCCATAACCTTTATGCGGAGTTGCTCGATTTCATCGGACTCGGCGATCCCAGCTTGAAGCCCGAACCGCCGTCGCTCTACGCCGTCGCTTGTCGCCTCATTCAGCGAGGGGACGAATGGTTTCTCGAGGCGTGGACGCACACATTGGGTCTGAATCAACCGCTGCCGACGCTGCCTCTGTGGCTGGCCGACGACCTGGCCGTGCCGCTGGAATTGGAAGAGAGCTACGAACAGAGTTGCAGTATCTTAAATATACCTTAAACTGCGATGCTTGAAACGTAAACGAGGAGACGCCTCCCATGCCGTTGCGCGATCATTTCCGTCCGCCCTTGGACGAACGACGTCATTGGGAGGGACTTCACGCGACCTATCCGGTGATGATCGTCGCCGGTCTTCGCCGGAGGTTGCCGCCCGGCTATTTTGCCGAGCCGAGCGTTCACTCCGGGACGCGCGTCGAGATCGATGTGGCCGCGTTCGAGGAAGTGGACGAGGGCGAGTCGCTGTCCGGGATCGACAACGGCGAGGGCGGCGGCGTGGCCACGGCGGTTTGGGCACCGGCGCGACCGACGCTTGTCGTCGCCACCGACTTGCCCGATCAAGACGTTTACGAAGTGCGCGTCTACGACGAAAAGCACGGGTGCCGCCTCGTGGCCGCCGTCGAGATCGTCAGCCCAGCCAATAAGGATCGGCCCGAACACCGAGCAGCCTTCGTCGCCAAGTGCGCCGCTTTGCTCCGCGAGCGCGTCTGCGTCGTTCTCGTGGATGTGGTCACGACGCGCTGCCACAACCTTTATGCGGAGTTGCTCGATTTCATCGGACTCGGCGATCCCAGCTTGAAGCCCGAACCGCCATCGCTCTACGCCGTTGCTTGTCGCCTCATTCAGCGAGGGGACGAATGGTTTCTCGAGGCGTGGACGCACACATTGGGTCTGAATCAACCGCTGCCGACGCTGCCTCTGTGGCTGGCCGACGACCTGGCCGTGCCGCTGGAAT
>JAJXWW010000182.1 GCA_021781415.1 Planctomycetota bacterium | reverse complement strand
CCGATCTGATCCAAGGGGTCATCGACCGAGAAGGAGTAACGCGGGACGAGAAACCAATAAATCACTCCCAGCAAACTCAGCACGAAGGCGAGCAAACAAGGTCGCGCTCCTCCATAGTACCCCGCGAGCAGAAGCGCCAAGATCATCCACAGATAATGCAGATGAACGTGCAAGATTGGATCGAGCAACTGGCACAACGCTAAGGCCAAAACGACGCTCAGAACGGCCAAACCGTAACGGACAAAGCTCGAGCGAGTTGTGCGTGTCATAGGCGAAAGACTCCCTTGTCTTATGTCGATCCGTCGGGATTGACCGCCGAATCGACGAACGCCGCAACGGGCTTGATTTCGATGCGCTCCGCACCTACCTCCTCGGGGCGATTCGTGGGAGCGAAACGACGAAGGACAAGCAACGAATTATTATGATTCTATCACCGAGAAGTCGACCTTTCCAAGAGGAGGACGCGTTTGCTCAATTCGATTTCATCATTCTCTCACATGCCCAGAAACGAGGGACGCGAGGATGCCTACAATAAAGAACGTGAGAAAGCCGCTGTCATTGACATGCTATCGAGAGAAAGGCTTACCCATGACCGAGGCATCACCCCCCTCGCCGCGCGAACAATCGCACCTGCCATTTTCGGGCATGTCGCTCGGCACAACCGAGGCGTCCGAGGCCATCGACCCCGTTTGCGGCATGAACGTGAACCCATCGACGGCGGCAGCATCTCTCGAACATCAAGGCAAAACGTACTACTTTTGCAATCCGCATTGTGCGCATAAGTTTCAGGCCGATCCCGGACGCTATCTCCATCCCCACGCGAAGCCCGAACCGATGGCTGCGGCCGCGCCTCCGGGGGGCAAGGTCGAGTACATCTGCCCGATGGATCCGGAGATTGTTCGCGATCGTCCCGGTAGTTGTCCCAAGTGCGGCATGGCACTGGAGCCGCGCGTCGCCAGCGCCGACGAGGGACCGAATCCCGAATACCTCGACATGCGGCGTCGCTTCTGGATCGGTGCGCTCCTCACCGTGCCGTTGCTCGTGCTGCACATGAGCATGTTGCCGCATCCCGGCTGGCTGGAATTGCTGCTGGCCACGCCGGTCGTGTTCTGGTGCGGTTGGCCGTTCTTCGTCCGCGCCGCCGTGTCGGTGAAACAGATCAGTCCCAATATGTTTACGCTCATCGTACTGGGGGTGAGCGCCTCTTACGGATTCAGCGTCGTGGTGCTGTGTTGGCCCGAGACGTTGGGAAATGCCCTGTATTTCGAGACGGTGGCGGCGATTATCGTGTTGGTGCTGCTCGGCCAGGTGTTGGAGCTGCGCGCGCGCGGTGAAACGTCGCGTGCCATTCGCCGCTTGCTCGGTTTGACGCCGAAGACGGCCCGGCTGGTGCGGCCCGACGGTGCGGAGCAAGACATACCTCTGGAATTGGTGCAAGTCGGCGACGTGATGCGCGTGCGGCCGGGCGATAGTGTGCCGGTTGATGGCGCGGTCGTCGAGGGGCGCAGCTCCATCGACGAGTCGATGATTTCCGGTGAGCCGCTGCCGGTGGAGAAGTCGGTGGGCGATAAGGTTGTCGGCGGTACGATCAACGGCACCGGCAGTGTGTTGGTGCGGGCCGAGCGCGTGGGTTCCGATACGCTACTGGCCCATATCGTTCGTCTGGTCGGCGAGGCACAACGCAGCCGCGCCCCCGTGCAGCGCCTCGTCGATCGCGTTTCGCGTTACTTCGTCCCCGCCGTGATCGCAATCAGCCTGCTCACTTTTTTCCTCTGGTGGCGATTCGATCCTCAGCGCGATCTGGCGTTGACTCATGCCCTCGTGAGGGCGGTTTCGGTTCTGGTCATCGCCTGTCCCTGCGCGCTGGGCTTGGCCACGCCGATGGCCATTATGGTCGGCACCGGACGCGGTGCGGAATCCGGCGTGCTGATCCGCGACGCCGAGGCGCTTGAGGTGCTTCACCAGGCCGATACGCTCGTGATGGATAAAACCGGCACGCTGACCGAAGGCAAGCCGCGACTGGTCGTCGTCGAACCGGCCAACGGTTTCGACGAGCGCGAACTACTGCGTTTGGCCGCGAGTTTGGAGCGCGGCAGCGAACATCCGTTGGCGTCGGCGGTGGTCGGCGGCGCTGAGGGACGCGGCATCGACTTGGCTCGGAGCGAGGAATTTGAATCGTTCACGGGGCGCGGCGTGAAAGGCCGAGTCGATGGGCGCGCGGTGATGTTGGGCAATGCTGGATTTTTGACCGAACAGCATATCCCCATCGAGGCGTTGGCCGCACGCGCCGAGGAACTGCGGCGCGAGGGGCATACCGTGTTGATCGTTGCCGTCGACGGTCAACCTGCCGGACTGCTCGGCGCGGCCGATCCGATCCGCGTTACGACATCGGAGGCGATACGCCTTCTGCACGCCGATGGACTGCGCCTGCTGATGTTGACCGGCGACAATCGCACCACCGCCGAGGCCGTCGCCCGCCGGCTGGGTCTCGATGAAGTGATTGCCGAGGTGTTGCCGGCGCAGAAGAGCGACGTGGTGGCGCGCTTACAGGCCGAAGGCCGGATCGTCGCCATGGCCGGCGACGGCAGCAACGACGCGCCGGCGTTGGCTCGCGCACAAGTCGGCATCGCAATGGGTACCGGCACCGATGTGGCGATGGAGAGCGCCGGCGTCACCCTGATACGCGGCGACTTGCGCGCCATCGCCCGCGCGCGGCGGCTGAGTCGATTTACGATTTCGGCGATCCGTCAAAACCTTTTTCTGGCGTTCGTCTACAATTCGGTGAGCATACCGCTCGCCGCCGCCGGCATCTTCCCCCCGATTCTCGCTGGAGCGGCGATGAGTTTGTCTTCGATATCCGTCATCGCCAATTCGTTGCGGTTACAAAAGAAACAACTCTAACGCCGCAGCGCTCAAAATCCGTCTCCGACGCTCCCTTCTTCCCGGAGGCGGTAGAATGAAGATGAGGGAGGGTCGATTGTGGCAAACTTTGGAAAGCGTGTGCCCGAAAACGTCTCCGGCGATTTCTTTGTGGATTCGACCTGTATCGATTGCGATGCGTGTCGGCAGATCGCGCCTACGGTCTTCGGCGAGGCCGCTGAAAGCTCTTTCGTCAAGGCTCAGCCAAGTTCCAGCACCGACCGGCGACAGGCGCTGCGGGCGCTGCTGGCTTGCCCCACCGGGTCCATCGGCTGCCTCGGCGGCGATGACGTGAAGGCGGTGATGAAGGACTTCCCGCTGGTCGTCGAAGAGCCGGTCTACTACTGCGGCTACAATTCGCCCAAGTCGTATGGCGGCAACAGCTACTTCGTCCGGCATCCCGCCGGCAACTGGCTGATCGACTCGCCCAAGTTCGTCGCGCCGCTAGTACGGCAGTTGGAGACGTTGGGCGGCATCGCCCATATCTTCCTGACCCACCGGGACGACGTGGCCGACGCCGAGCGCTACGCCGAACATTTTCAAAGCCGGCGCATCATTCATCGGGAGGAACTGTCATCGCAGCCCGACGCCGAAGTCGTGCTCGAAGGTCCGGGACCGTGGGAGTTAGCCCCCGGCTTTGTCGCCATTGCGACGCCGGGCCACACGAAGGGCCATTGCGTCCTGCTGTTCCAGGATCGTTTTCTCTTCACCGGCGACCATCTGGATTGGGACCGAGACCAACGGCAGCTCTCGGCTTTCGAGGATTACTGCTGGTACTCATGGCCGCGCCAGGCCGAGTCGATGCGGCGGCTGGCGGATTACCGTTTCGAGTGGGTTCTGCCCGGCCACGGCCAAAGAGTCCATTTGCCCGCCGACGAGATGCGCAAGCAAATCCAACGCTTGGCTAAAGCGATGAAGGGGGAATAATGGCGAGGAACATTCTCAGAACCGGCAAGAAGTCGCGGCCCAAAACCGCTGTGAAGGGCAAACGCTACCGCTGCGCCAAGTGTCGCAAGCGAAGCCCCAAGCCCGTCAGGACCCCGGCACCGTGGTATTGCCCCAACTGTCTGAAAGAAACCGATTCCGAGACCATCTCCGAATCCGAGTGACGGACGACGCTGAGAGGAACAACCGTGCAAATCACCACCGTTTCGGCTCTATGTTGGACGTGGAGTTTATTTCTGCCGAGAAGGACTAAAATTGAAGGGATGCCACACGATGGACCCAAAGGCCGTTGAGAAATTGGAAGCGAAGATTGAGGCTGCCGTCGCCGAAGTCATCGTGAATATGGGTCTGAAGAAACTGCCGCTGCTTCCCTCACGGCACACGTTCCAGATGATGGCGAAGGCTGCCGTGGCCGTCTACGAAGCTGCCGTGGAGAACCGGCGACGAGAGGAATAGACAGGAAACACTCGGTCCTCGCGAGCGCCCTTCTTTGTGCCTTTGGAGAGGCGTATCTGAGAGCGCCGGAGGCGGGAAATCCGCACGCCTGGTGCGACGAAGAGAGAGCAAGCGCTCGCGCAACAGCTGCGGATATTGTGCCACACACGGGGAAACCCTGAAATCGAAGGATGCCGAAGCGTAAACATCGACGGTTAGCCCTCCGACGCTACGGGTGAGTTATTCGGGTTCCACCCTTTTGACATCCGATGTCCACGCCGACGCGCTGGCTCCACGCATTGAGGAAGCGCCGATAGATGGGGCCGGGCCGACCGTCGCCGATGGGGGTTTCGTTGATCTTCGTCACCGGCAGAAGACAATACGACGAACTGGACAGAAAAGCCTCGGCTGCTTTGCACGCCCGGTCCAACGGAATGTCGCGCTCCACGAACGGGATACCGCATTCCTCGGCTAACTCGCTCACCGTCGCGCGGCTAATGCCGGGCAGGGTGTACGCAGCGGGCGGCGCGACGAGATTGCCCTCTTCGACCATGAGGAAGTTGCCGCTGTTCGTCTCCGTCACGTTCCCGGCCAAGTCCAGTAACAGCGCCCAAGCCTCGGCATCGCGGTCTTGCACTTCGCGTTGGGCGAGATAATAGTGCATGCGGCTGCGGCATTTCATGCTGGCGTCCCAACACTGCGGCGGGACTTGACGGATCGACGAAGTTATCAAACGAACGCCGTGTTCCCGGCGCGGCACCCACTCGGCAAGGGGCAAAGCGAACGTGTGAGCGCAGACCGTCGGTTCGCGCCGCGGCGGACGCCCCAAGGCATAGAGACCGTATTCGCCCGCCGTTACGAAATGCACCAACCCCAACTCATCCTCGGCATCGACGAGAGCCGCATGATGTTCGAGCAGACGATGAGAAATATCGGACAAATCGTCTCTCGATAGATCGATCTTCATGCGGGCGATGCTCAAGGCGCGGCACAGTCGGTCGAGGTGATCGTCGAGCCGAAACGGACGCTTTCCGAACGTCCGCGTCAACTCGGAAACGGTCGCCCCCTGAACCACGCCCGCATCCCAAATGGCCAGATGCGCCTCGCTCGGGGTGACGAAGCGGTCGTTTAGGAATACCAACGGTTCGCTCATCTTGCTTTACTCTCCAAGCCTGTGCCTGTTCGTTATTGGACACAGTTTGCCCATTGTTGCAAGTAGTGGGACTCATTTCGATACATTTTCGAGAACGATACGGATTGTCTGGACTACGGAATCAGCGACGGACACGCTACATCCCTCAAGAGGGCTGCTTCTTTGCTCAATGGTTGCCTAAAAGCGTAGCATTTCGCGCGAGAGCAAATTTGCGATGCTGCGGCAAAGAGGAAAGTTCTCTCGATGCGGAGGCGGGGCGTTCGGCCTCGGAGCATCGATATAACAGACCTATTATCAATACGTTGCGCCGTCCGTTTGGCCGAAGAGACAAATCGTTTCCTTGCGGAGACGAACGCATGGAGAGGGAGTCCGTCAATTTGGCACGACGATTGCACTCAACATCCCTATGGAAAGAGGCGATTCTCGGCTAGAGAAGAAATGTTTTTTTTGGTAAAACGAAAAAAGTAGGCCGAATCCGCCCCTACAAACGGACCTCTAAAGGAGGAAATCGGGTTCCATGGATGGTTTCCCGAAGCGATTGGAAAGGATTCGTAAGCTACGGTTAACAGAGTGAGGTTGCTGCTCCGACGATCCCCGAAGCCGGATTCCTTTCCTGGAAGCATCCTCAGCCCGCAACCCGCAGTCTCAAGTTGTCGCCCAGACACCTGACATCACCGACCCGATCTCGCGTTCCGAGGTCAAGCCGGCGCTTCCGCACCGTCTCAGCGACGGCCGCGCAGAAGCTCCGCGCCGATGCACGGGAGGTATGAGGCATGTTTCCCTTAAACTGCGCTTTGGCAGTGGCACTGCTGACGACTCCATCCGAGCAGATCGAGTCCGCGGCCACCGCCGATCATTATTCCTATCTTCGTCCGACCTTGCAGAAAGTGGCCATCGCCTGGGAGATTCTCGATCCGCGCGAGGTGCGCTACGTTCTCACCCGCGCCGAGGATTTCCCCGCCGATCTCAAACTGTTGCGCCGCCGCCAACGCGAACTTGCCGACGCGCCGCCCCTGCACGATAGCACGCGCTTCCCCCAGCGAAGCTTGATTAACGAATTGCTGTCGTTCAATCGCACCTATCGCCAACACCTGGACAGCCGACAGGCACTCGATCCCACCGGCCGCTGGGATCTGCACGAAGCGCTGCAAGAAGCAGATCGGCTCTATCAGATTTGGGATACGGTGCGCGACGCGCGCTGCGATTACTATTATGTGACGGTGCGCCGACAAGCCCTGAAAAAGCTGCGCGAGGCCATCGGGCCCCACTCGTACTATGCCGGAAGTTTGCCCCCTCACGTCCCCGTATGGCGCTTCGCTCGGATCGACTAAGAGATTTGGTTTCGCGATAACTTTTCGTTGTTCTCTCCCCCACATGGGGGAGAGAACAATGCTCGCGCCGAAAATCGAATTCCCGACAACAGTTATTCCTCAAAAGGAATCGGAATCGACGCGCGGCTTCCTAGATGGCCGATGAACGACCGAGCGGGGGATTGCCGATTTGGGGGCGGCGTTCGTCAAACACTCTGTGCCCCCCACCTTGACACCTATTACAGCGTCTTACTTTCGGAATTGTCTGACAAGACCGTCAACAGTTTTTTTAATTCTATTTCACGTCCGAGTCGCAACTCTATTCTAAACTGGCAGACAGGCCGAGAGAGAATTTACTCGTCGCGCTCCTCTCACCAACGACGGCGAGCTGCCTCCAGCATGGCGGCGGCTTCTTGCCGCGTTGTCTCGGTGCGCGCTTCGCCGCGCAACATGCTGGCCAATTCTTCGAGGCGTTCGGTATCTCCCAGCAATTGAATCTGCGTGAGGGTGCGTTTGCCGCGACGGGCTTTGCGGATGGTCCAGTGATGGCGGGCGTAGCTGGCCACCTGCGGCAAGTGCGTGACGCAGACAATCTGATGGCTTTGCCCCAATGCGGCTAGTTTTTCTCCGAGAATATCGCCGAGCCGACCGCCGACGTTGGCGTCGATCTCGTCGAACACCAGAATCGTTCGCCGATCGTGTTCGGCCAACACGGTCTTCAGGGCGAGCATGGTGCGCGACAGTTCGCCGCCGGAGGCGACCTTGCGCAAAGGCAATGCCGGTTCGCCGACGTTGGCCGCCAAGGTCAATTCGAGTTGATCCGCACCCCAGGACGGCACCTCCGCATCCGCAGGATCGTCGGGGAGAGGTATCGTTTCCAAGACCGCCTCCAATCGCGCTCCGGCCATACCCAGATCGGCCAACTGTTTCTGCGTCTCCTTGGCCAGCCGGTCGGCAACTCGGCGACGCTGCTTGCTCAACTCCGCCGCCAACTGGCAAAGTTGTCGATATTCTCCCGCCAGCTCTTGGGCGATGCTCTCCAGATCGTCCTCTTGCTGTTGCAGGTGCGTCTCCTGTTGGTCGAGTCCGATGCGGTAGACGATCAGGTCGTCGATGCTGCGGCGATACTTGCTCTCCAGGCGACGAAGAAACTGAATGCGGCGCTCGACTTCCTCGAAGCGTTCGGGGTCCGCCTCCCAATGTTGACCGAGATTCCGCAGTGCGGCGGCGACATCCTGCACCTCGGCGGTCAAGCCTTCGAGTCGGCGAACGACTTCTTCCAAACTCGGATCGAGTGCCGCCCACGATTGGCCCTCGCGCTGGAGCTTTCCCAAGCGTTCGACAATGGATGCGTCCTCGTCGTACAACTCGCCGCTAGCGAGTGTGGCGAACGTTTGCAGATTCTGAGCGTTGGCCAAGCGTTCGCGTTCGCGGGTCAACTCGGCGATCTCACCCGGCTCCAGATTGGCCTCGTCCAGTTCGTCGCGCTCGAAGCGCAACAGCGACAATTCTCGTTGGCGTTGTTGGCGTTCGGTCGAGAGAGTGTGTTGTCGTCGCCGCAGTTCGCGGACGCGCTCGGCCTGCGTCGCATACTTGCGGCGGGGCACATCGAGATCGCCGAAAGCGTCGAGCAACTGCAATTGATAGGCCGGATGAAGCAGCGATTCGGTCTCGCGCTGGCCGTGAATATCGACGAGCAAATTGCCGATCTGTTTGAGCGTGGCCAGGACGACGGGGCGGTCGTTGGCGTAGGCGTGGCTGCGGCCGTTGCGATGCAGCCTGCGCGAAAGGATGATCTCGTTCTCTTCCAAGCTATCGCCGAGGATGGTCTCGATCTCGCGCCGTATCGGCTCGCCGTCCAACTCGAATCGCCCGGTGACGCGCAGTTCATCTGCGCCGGCGCGCAGCATCTCCGTGGAACCGCGTTCACCGAGAAGCAGACCGAGCGCACCGAGCAAGAGCGACTTTCCCGCTCCCGTTTCTCCGGTCCAGGCGCAAAAGCCCGGCTCAAGTTCGACGCGTACGTCTTCGATCAAGGCTAGATTTTGTACCGACAGTTCGCGTAGCATAGCCCTTTATTTTAACGGCCTTCCAAGTTCTCGGCGAGCATGTTGCAAAAGAGAGCGCCTTGTTCGAGGGCATCGTCGAGCGCGCGGTGCGTGTGGGGCAGAGCGTCGAACCAGCGGTTCGGCATGTTGCGCTTCACCGACTGGCGATACTCCTTTCGCAACACGGCCATCGCATAGGTTTTGACATCGAGCGCCGAAAACGAGAACGGACTCTCGCCGGCAAAGCGGATCAGATACCAATAGACGAAAAGGAAATCGAAGCCTGCCGGGTAGCCGACGAAGACCGGCGTACCCGGAAGCGACTTGACCCAGGCGACGTAGGCCGGCATCGCCTCCGCCGGCTCGCGCAGTTCGCTCCGCGCCGCGGCCCATGCCTCCGGTTGCGTCTTCCACCATGCCATCGTTTGCGGATGCCCTTCGGCTTCGGGAAGCGTATGGAGGTTGGCGCTGAAGGTTCCGGCCAGGGTTTTATCCGGTCGGTACGCCGCGGAGGCAAAACTGAGCATCGAATGGGGACCGGGGATCGGACCATCGCTTTCGATATCCGTGCTGAGGTAGATTTCCGGCATGAAGCAACTCCTCGTCGTCGTCGCTCGTTGGCGATACTCGTTTGTCTCAATCGAACCGTGTCGTCGTCAAGTCCGTCTTGACGCGCCAGCATCCTTGGAGTTGGATAAATGTGGTTTTTTTTCGTCATCCCAGCGAGGCTCCTTCCATCATGGAGCGACTCCTGATTCGAGGCGCGTGTCCGCACGATTGCCCCGATACCTGTGGCATCGTAACAGAAGTGGAAAACGGTCGGGCCGTCGCCGTCCGCGGCGACGCCGATCATGCCGTAACGCGCGGTTGGCTGTGCGCCAAGGTTCGGCCCTATCTGCATCACGTCTACCATCCGGATCGATTGCAATATCCGTTGCGGCGCGTCGGTCCAAAAGGCAGCGGAAAATGGCAACGCATCACTTGGGACGAGGCCATCGCCGAGATTACCGGACGATGGCGGGAGATTATTGCCGAGTTCGGCGCGGAAGCGATTTTGCCCTACAGCTACAGTGGCACGCTCGGCCTGGTGCAGATGATCGTTTCTAGTACACGCTTGTGGAATCGTCTGGGTGCCAGCCGTTTGGAGCGGAGCATCTGCTGCGCGGCGGCGGAATTGGCCGTCCAAGCGACTCTCGGCAAGCGCTGGAGTCCACCTTACAGCGAAGTTCTCGCCAGCCGTCTCGTCGTCATTTGGGGACACAATCCGATCGCCACCGCGCCACACTTTATGCCGTTCTTAAGGCAGGCCCAGCGCAAGGGATGTTACGTCGTCGCAATCGATCCCCGTCGCACCGCAACGGCGCACGGAGCGAATTGTCACCTAGCCCCGCGTCCCGGCAGCGATGGGGCATTGGCAATGGGGATGGCCCACGTTCTCGTCGCAGAGGGGCTACACGACGAGGCCTGGCTGGATCGGCACACGATCGGTTGGCCGTCGCTGCGCGAGCGCCTCGCCGAGTATCCCCCGTGCCGCGCCGCCGCGATTACCGGATTAACAGAGGATGATATTATCCAATTGGCCCGGCGCTACGGCACGAGTCGGCCCAGTCTCATCAAGATTGCCGACGGCATCAATCGCAATCGCAACGGAGGACAGAACGTCCGAGCAATCTGTGCCCTGCCGGTGCTGACAGCACAATACGGCGTTCGTGGCGGAGGTCTGTCGTACAGCACCAGCGATTATGTGACGTGGGACGACGAAGCGCTGAATCATTGGCGCGACTGTCCGCCTCCCGGTCGCAGCGTCAATATGAATCGCCTCGGAGCGGCTCTGCTCGGCGAAGTGCAAAATCCACCCATTCGCTCTCTTTATGTGTTCGGCGCGAACCCGGTCGCTTCCAGTCCCAACGCGGCGCGCATCGTCGAGGGTATGCGGCGAGAAGAACTCTTCACCGTCGTTCACGAGCTGTTCCTTACCGACACCGCCGACTATGCCGACATCGTGTTGCCCGCCACCTCGCAGCTAGAACAGACCGATTTGCACAAAGCGTATGGAACTTCGCTTCTGACTTACAATCATCGAGCGATTCCACCCCTGGGTGAATGCAAGAGCGATTGGGAAGTGATGGGTCTGCTCGCGCGCGCGCTCGGTTTCGACGACGATTGGCTGCACCAAAGTGCCGAGGAAGTCATCGAGGAGATATGGACCGCGACAACGGAGAGCTGTCCGCCACTTCATGGAATTTCGCTCGCTCAGCTCAAATCCGAAGGGTCTAAGGCGATTCACCTCGACGAGACGCCGTTTGCCGGCGGTCGGTTCCCGACGCCGAGCGGCAAAGTCGAGCTGTACTCGACCGCGTTGGCGGAAAAAGGACACGATCCACTGCCCGGACGATTCCATGCCGCCGAGGATGATGGCGAGGCATCGGATTTGCCGTCCGAGGAATCGCTGCAACTCCTGACGCCGGCCTCGCATCATTTTGTCAGTAGTAGTTTTGCCAATCAGCTTGGCTTGCTCAAGAACGAAGGCACCGCGTTCCTCGAGATTCATCCGCGCGACGCCGAACGTCGCAGCATCGAAAACGGCCAATCGGTCGTCGTCTACAACGGTCGCGGCTCGTGTCGTCTGCGGGCGGTCGTCACGGATGCCGTTCGACCGGGGGTGGTCTGTTCGCCCAAGGGACGCTGGGCTAAGCTCGAAGGCGGCACCAACGTCAATTGGACGACGCCGGACGCACTCGGCGATTTCGCCGGTCAGAGTACCTTTCACGGCAACCGCGTTTGGATTCGACTACTGGATTGACGAGCGACCCGCTTCGCCTTCAAGCCGGGATTTCAACTCGTTTACGATTCGCTCGGCGAACACAGGAAGGGGCGAGACAGCACTAATCCGAGTAGCAGCAAGGCAGCGCCGGAGAAGGCCGGCGCGAGATGCCACACATTGGTATAGCCGACTACCAGATGCACGACGATGGCAGGCCCGTAGCCCGCCGCGCCGCACAGCAAGATCGCCCACCAGAGCCAGGCAGAATCTCGACGCCAACCCAACCAAGCCGACAATAAGACCACCCACCCTACCGAGAGGAGCATCCCGCCGAACGAGGCGCGGTCGTGAGCGATCAACGGCAGTAAACGCGGGCTTTTCGCCGCCAGCTCTCCCGCGCTGGTTTGCATGAATTCCAAATCTTCCGGAACGAACACCGAGGTAACTCCCACAAACGAAATAACCGTTCCCGCCGCGAGAAGGATAACCCCCTGCCCGATCAAGGTCAAACGTCCCAAAGAACTACCGCCCTCTCGTCGATCCCCCATCCGAGGAGCGGGCGGTTCGTAGGTGGACGAAGGCATGGCCCCTTGAAGAGACAAGAGTAACATTGGAAATAGGATGGAGGTGACGAAGGCGTGGAATGGATCGAAATAGCCGAATCCGAGAAAGAGAAAGAAGCTGCCGAAGCCGGTGAAGGCCGAGACGAGAATCGTCGTTCGCGCCCAGTGCATCCCGCGCCGAACCCCGAACAACGACAACAGCACATACAACGCGCCCACCGAGATCATCGATCCCGCCAACGAGGCGCGATCGTGAGCCATGAACATCAAAAGTTTGTCGTTGACGGCGGTCAATTCCTCGCGCGACATCCCCGTCATCGACTCATCGTAAGGAAGCACGATGCGCGTCGAGGCAATGACCAAGGCCATGCTTCCGCCGACGAGCATACTGATGCCCAAGAGCAGCGTCCAGAACCAACTGGTCCGAGTTACGGGAGCGATCGAACTTTGCTCATCGGGCATAGCGGAATGTCCTTCGGTTGAGGATGAAGACGGAATTGTAACCGCGACCTGCCTCGCCCGGCAACTCACGACCGAAATCAATTCGTGAAATCCCTTCAGACGTCCGAGTGTCTGCAATCTCGTTCGCGCCGTCGGAACTTTTCGGAGCTTGGACGGTTCAAGGTATAGTAGCGGCTCGAAGGGACGCTCGTCTCGATTCCCCTCTTTGGCGTCCTGTTGGAGCCGAACGGTCGATTGTTCGTCCCTCGAAACGATTCCACAACCAGGGAGAGAGAACATGCGCGCACGGTTTACACCGCCCCTTCGATTTGCGGGTTTTAGCTTGCTCTGTGCCGGCCTCGTCGCGGCCAGCGTTGCCGAGTCGGCGAACGCGGGACCAGCCACCAAAGGGAAGCGTGAGCCACAACATGCGTCCAACGTCCAATTGTTGCAAGGACTTCATGCCCTTCAAGCGACAAAAAGGACGCTTGAAAGTGCCGATCACGACTACGGCGGTCATCGCGTGAACGCCGTCAAAGCGATTACCGCGGCGGAGCATCAGCTGAAGTTGGCACTAGCAACCGAACACAAGCGCCCGGCTGGCGCGGGCGCGGTTGGCACTCCGGCGCGGCGCGCCGGTAAAGGCGGCAAGCGCCCGGAGGCTCAAAATGTGTCGAACTTACAGCTTGCCGAGGGCATTCGCATTATCGAAAGGACGCGCGCAACGTTGGAGAAAGGAGACCGCGACTACGGTGGACATCTCGTCGCTGCCATCCGCGACCTAGGCGTCGCCGAGCAGCAACTCAAGCTGGCATTGAAGTTCGAGAAGAGGAAATAAATTCCGGCAGCGTCCCTCTCCTCGGCAGGTGTGGACCAAGCCGAGGAGAGGAAGGTAAGGATAAGTTTCGATCACATCCGATCGAGCGAGTCGATCCATCGCGCCACTTCTTCGAGCGTGTCGATGCCGGTTCGGCCATCAATGTACTGGCGTCCCATATTCTTGATCTCGCGATAGATTACGGGATATTTTTTCTCTTTCAATTTACCATTCGACTCCTTGACGGCATCGAGCAACGGATCCTTGTCGCCGACGATAAGGAAGAAGCTCAAGGGTTGCCCGTTCGTTTTGTCGCGGACATTGCCAGTCAGCGCTGCTCCGGTGGTGGCAACGCCGCGAAAGAGTCCGCGCGACCGGAAACCGAGCGAGAACGCCATTTCACCGCCCTGATCCATTCCGTGCGCGATGATGCGGCGGCGATCCACCGTGTAGGTGTCGGTCACGGCCTTCACCGCTTCCTGGACGAACTCCGACTCGCTCCGCGTCCAACCCCCGAGGTCGGATTCCGCCTTGGGACAGACAAGGATGAGGTGATAGTCCTCGCAGCTATAGCGCAGTTGCCACGACTCGCAAAACTTCTCGATGTCCTTTTCTTTATTCTTTCCGGGCGGATGCAGCCAAACCAATACGGCATGGGCCACGTTCGGATCGTAGTTTTCCGGAACGTAAATCCAATAGGTATGATCCGCCGCCGCCGTGGTGCGTTTCAGAAGGCCAAGCTCCGCCTTTTTCGGCTCTTTTTTGTCGTCTTTCTTCGGCGGTTCGGGCGGCTTCGGTCCAACTCCCTTCGGTTTGGTCAACGCCTTCTTCGCGCTGGACTTTTCCGGCAACTCGGTCTTCGTGGGAACCGTATCGGGAGTTTCGCCGAGCTTGATCTTGAGGGTCTCGGTTTTTTTCCCGCCCGCGCGCTTAACCTCGAAGGACAACTCCAGGCCAGGAACCGCCGTCTCGAGCATGTCCATCAGTTGATCGCGGTTGGCGATGGGGGTCATACGCACCGGCGCGGGGGGCATGGCACGGCCAATTTTGGTCAGTCGATCTCCGGCCTTGACTCCCCCCTTGTCGGCGGGGCTGCCGGGGTAGACGAAGCGAACTTCGACACCGGCCTCCGGATCGTCTCGCAACGGCAGGATGCCGAGAAACGGTTGGGGATACGACGCGACCACGCCTTCGAGTTTCAACTCGAATTTCAACTCTTCTTTGTCTCGTTGCACCTTCAAGACGACCGTATCGCTGTCGTACTTCGGCCCCATGATCTGCTTGAGTTGAGCCTGATTGTCGATCGGCTTGCCGTCGATCTCTTTGATCACGTCGCCGACTTTGAGTCCGCGTTTCTCGGCGGCGGAGCCGGGGGCGAGCGAGGCGATCTTCGTTGGGGCGGAGTGTTCGTCTTGTCCCTGTTGTTGCGGCATGGTGATGCCGAGGAGGCCCCGTTTGAGAGTCACGACTTCCTTGGCGGTGCCTTTGAGCATTCGAGGCAAAACGCGATTCACGTCTTCCAGCGGAATGGCGAAACCGATCCCGGAATCGTACCACTCGAAACCGGCCGTCTCGCCTTCGGTTCGCGGAGAGGCCGGCACGAGAACACCCTGAACTCGGCCATTCAAATCGACGAGAGGTCCGCCGTAGTTCGTCGGTGAAACCTTGGCATCGGTCTGGATCGCCTTGCCCCAAATGCGATGCAGGGCACTCACGATGCCGACGGAGACGGACGGCATTTGCTCAACTTGTCCGATGAGCGTTCGCCCCACCGCCAACGAGGTTTGACCGATGAGCATCTCGCTTTTGGGCACGGCCACGGGAACGGGCAGCTTACCCGATAAACCGACGAGTTTCAGGAGGGTCAACATCCGGGTCTGATCGTTGGCGACGATCTCGGCGACATAGGCTTCCTTGTGCCCGGGGACGCGAACGTGAATCGCCTGGGGCTTATTGGCGAAATTGAAGGCGCTCGAGATGACGTAACCATCGGCGTGAACGATCAATCCGGTGGTCGGTCCCGTGCCCAAACGAATGCCGGGAGGACCGCCGGGCCGACCCGGGCCGGTTGCGACTAACTCGGTGCCGCCCTGCGTCTCGATCTGCACCACGCACGGAGCGATCTTGCGCACGGCAGTCTTGATGGTCTTCTCTTGCAATTCGTCGAGGTCGTCGGCTCTTGCGACCGACGAGGCGACGAACCGATCGGGCACAAGGGCGACGAACAAAGCCAGCAAGCCCATCGAACAATGCCAACTCGTTGACCGTCTCATAGGGTTTTTCCTCGGATGTACCTTTCGTTGCGATTTCTCGGTGGAGCCAACCGCGTCATTTCTTGTCGGGCGCTTTCTTTGTCTTCGGCTTGTCCAGCTTGAGGGAGATCGTTTGCAGTTTACGGTCGCGTTGGATTTCCAGCTTCACGGTTTGATTGGGATGATAGCGAGACAAGACATCGTTATAGGCGTGAATATCGCCGACCAGGATGCCATCGACGTAAACGATGAGGTCGTCCGCTTGGAGCTTGGCATTATCGGCGGGGGAACCGGGCACGATGTCTTCGATGAAGGGTGGCGTGCGTTCGACCGGATCGGCCACGAGAATAATGCCGGTGTAGACGCCTGGCCCTTCGTTCTTTTTAGGCGGCGTCAGCGCCTTGTATTTCTCTTTCTTCTCCAGAATGTCGAGGATGCTGACCGTCGCCGGGTTACCGTCGGCCTGCGACACGGTGATGCGCGCGCTGACGGGAATGGCGTAGTTGATCCAGGTGTTGGTCAGTTCGTTGCGAAGTTCCTTGCCGATCAGGGCGAGTAGTTCGCCCTTTCGCGTCGTGAGTGCGCCGCCTCCCGCGCCGGGATTGTTGGTGATGGCATCGACGACATACACGTCGCCCTTGTAGGTGGCCTCGAAGATACCGATGCGTCCAGCGAGTTTGGAGTACGAAGCCACCACGCCGCGCTGAATCGACATCGGTTCGTCGCGGGTGGCGATCTGGAACTGATTGCTGAAGGCCAGCACGCCGGTTCCCGGTTCGACGGGCGGTCGCTTGGCCGCCTCGACAACATCGAAGTACGGCAGATCCTCAACCTTGTTTTTGTTGTCGCCGATCTTTACCAACGCCACGTCCAACTCAGGCTCGATGGCAACGACTTTGGCGTGGTAGGGCGTGCCGTCGGACAGATGGACGCGCAGATCTTGCGTGTCGAGAATGTGGCTGTTGACCGTGAGGATGTAGCCGTCCGGCGAGACGATCGCGCCGCTACCGTAGGAAGCCAGCCCACGAAATCCACCCGCTCCGAACAATTTAACCAATTTCGGATTGACTTTCTCACATATCTGCGTGAACGATTCTTCGCCGCGCGCGGTCGTTGCCGTCGCCGCGAAAATCGGGGCCAATATCGAGAGGGCAAGAAGGGATCGCAAGCGCTTCATGGATGGTTCTCCGACAAATCGTTCGGACGAGCGGTAAGGCGTCGGCACTCCGAGGCGCGAAGCGCTCGGAGTGTTGCACGCGGCGCGTTCGCCGTCATTTGCTCGCTTCTTTTTTCCAAGAGTTCACCGTTAGCACGGCGTACACTTTGTCGCCGTAATGGACTTCAATTCGATGGGGCAGCTTGCCGTCGCCGCCAACGTCCTTGTAATCGGATAAGTAGACTTCACAAGGGTCTTTCTCGCGGTCGAGCCAAATCTCGAAGCCGAGCAGTTGGCCAGCCGTGTCGTCGTTTTGCTTCGAGAAATACCACTTGCCCGACACGCTGGCATGGCTGGTGCGCAGCACTTCGGCATCGACGCGCATTTTGGCATAGTCCGGTTTGGTCTGGCCTTCGCGTGGCGGATAGAACGGCTCGACGCCGCCGTGACTACAAGCCGAGGCGAAGCCTTTCGTTCCGTGAATCAAGAGTTGGCGATATTGATAGAAGGCCATCAACAACCCGCCACTATCGGGCGGATCGGAGCGCGTACTCTGCTTCTCTTCGTCCCCAAGCGGCTCCATGCTGTAATCGAGTCCATCCACGATGGCCTGGATGAGATCGTTTTGCCGATCTTTAGCACCCTTATTCCGAACCATCAAGTCGGCTACGATGCGTTTACCACGAGGCCCGACGCCGGCATAGAGCGTACCGCTGGTGCGGATGCCCCAATCGCCGCTTGCCTTGCTGAAATCGCCGTGCTTGCGAAACGCTTTCATCAATCGCTCTTGTTCCGACTTATTGAAGTGGAAGTTGGCAAAGCCGGCCTTGGCCTCGTACAGCTTGCTCGCCGGTGAACTAGGGACGGGCGGACGCGGTCCTGGCCCCGGTCGCGGACCTGGCCCCGGTCCTGGCCCGGGCTGACCGGGTTGGGGCAATTCTTGACGTTGAACCCCCATCAATCGAACGAGGGTTTCGTGTGTCTCGGTCTGTTTCTTTTCGTTGAGGCGGCGATAAACGAAGGGCAAGCGCCAGCCCTTGGGATAGAGTCCGAGAATGTTCTTATACTGATTCACGCTGCCGATCGGTTTGCCGGCGAAGGAGACGACTTGATCGTCCACCTCCACGCCTCGCCGCTGGGCATCGGAGGTGATGATCTGCTTGACGACGAGCTTCGACAAAAGGCGACCTTCTTCTTCGTCGGTTTCGACGCGGAAGCCGAGCGAGGCATGATCGGTATCCATTCCGGCCTTCAACTGCGGCAGAAAGTTCTTGATCTGATTGATCGAAATGGCGTAGCCGACCCCGGAATTGACGCGGCCTCGCTTTTCAAAGGAACCGCGTCCGTTGATCCCGATGAGTTCGCCCTTCATGTCGAACAGTGGCCCGCCGGAGTTTCCGGGGTTGATCGACGTATCAATCTGAATGCAATCGGTGTATTCGAGCAAGGTTCCAGCCGGATACTGATACCGATGCACCCCGCTGACCAGCCCGAAGGTCACGGTCGGCGTGAAATCGGTGGCCAACAGAAACGGATTGCCCATTGCCAACGACCAGTCGCCGGCATGGACGGTGTCGCTGTCTCCCAATTTGGCGAAGGGGAACTTATCGCCCGGCTTCTTGGGTAACAACTTGATCAGCGCCACATCGCCTACCTTGTCGAGGCCGACGAGAACCGCATCGTACAAGATGCCGTTGGGCAGGCCGCACTTCATCACGGGACTACGCGCGGCTTCGGTGACATGGAAATTCGTCAGCGCATAGCCTTCCTCGTCGATGAGTACACCGGAGCCGCCTCCGGTCAACACGGCCACCACGGAGGGTTGAACCTTCTTGATTACCTCGATGCGCTCGCGCTCCATTTTCAGAATGCGCGGGTCGAGATCGTCGCCGCGAACGGAGAACGCCGCGACGAGAAGCGCGGGAATCAGCGCGGCGAAGAGCCAGCGAGGATCGAAGGTGCGAATCATGGTTACCTTTCTAAGTGGCGGCGCGGAGGAATGCGGTTCGAGGTTCTGCCCCTTCCGCAGTCGCGGCTCGCCAAGTCGCCTTATTTCTGAATCTTGGCGTCGACCAAATCCAAGTGTTTGCCGTTGTCGAACAGATCGCCGGTGCGGACCACGATGCGAAGTTTCTGCACGTCCTTGACGTTCAGGTTGATCGCACCCTCTTTTTTGTCCTTATCCTTACGGGTGAAGGTTTTCTTGTAGAGATCCTTGGTCTCCCCGTCGATAACGCCTTGAATCACCAATACGACGGGGCCGCCCACGCCGCCCACCGACTGATCGATGCCGGCAATCGCGTGGAACTCGCGATAGTCGCCCTTCAGGTCGTACTCCAACTCCGTGTGCGCGTGCAGAGCCAAGCCATTGGAGAAGGTTTCCGAATAGATGCGCAGAACTCCGTTGTCGAGATTCTTATCTCGACGATAGGTATCCACAAAGTCAAAATTTGAAGTCTGCACGACTTTGCTCGGCTCCAGGCGCGACAGAAAGGCCAGCTTGTCGAGCGTGTAATCGAGTTGCGTTACCGAGGCTTGAGCGATCTCGAGTTTGGCACCGGCGGGAGTGGTCAGGGCCAAGCCATCCGCGGTCTTGTTCAGCGCGCTGACCACGAAGAAGTCGCCGTAGCTGTCGTAAAGTTTGCACAACATCGACGGCGCGTTCGGATCGATCTCGCGTTGAAAGAGGAGACCGTGTAGGTTTGAAATTTTGAGCGTGCCTTTTCGTCCCGTGGCGGCGGTCTGGAAGGTGATGTTCTCACCGGCGGCGTCCGCAGCGCTGAAGGTTCCTTCCACGGCTCGGACGCTTCCATCCACGACCACCGCGGCCACATCGCGCCGGCGCTTACGCAGCAGACGTTCGGCCCACTCTTTGCGATATTTCTCTTCCTGCGCGTCGTTCAGGATATAGGTGACGGAGGCCAAGGGCAGTTCGATCTTCCGATCCGCCATCGTCTTCAGTTCGATCTGTTCCGCCTTGATCGTCCACGTTTTGCAATGAAACCGCGAGCCATCGGTCAGCTCGACATCCGCATACTTGCCTTCCGGCTTGATCGGGGCAACGGCTGGGAAATCGAGCTTGAGAACCTGATCCAGCGGCGTGAGGAGCGTACTTCCATTTTGCTTGAGGCCGATCCCCTTTTCCGTGACCTGGACCAGTTCACCCTTCAGAATCGTCCCCTTGAGCGTGTGTAGCTCCGGAAGGCTTCGCTTGGCGGGCACCGGCTCGGCAGACCACGCGGCGACGGCGGTAAGACACAGGACAGCGACGAAGAGTCGGACACTCATGGACAATCCTCAGCGGATAGAACTTACCAGCCCGATGCGCAAGGAAAGGATTGTGAGACCCCTTCGCTCGAGCTTCGGGCTGGTAGATTGTCGATTCATTGGGGCGATTCTCGATACATTCAACGGTATTCGGTCGGTCGCAATCGAATTACTTACCGCCCGATTTCTCCAGTTGTTTGAAGTAGGCTTCGATGGCATCGCGGTACTTGGCGGGCATACCGCGCGTCAGTTGCGTCATGGCCTTGGTCCGCTCCCGTTCCGGCAACTTGCCCCAAACGTCGGCGTATTCCTTGAACTTCTTCATGTCGATTTCCCCTTTGGCCACGCCACCCGGCAGACCGAAATCGCCGGCAGGTCCAGAGGGTCGGTTACCATTCGGTGGTCCCTTGGCCTGGCCGCCCGACGGGCAGCCTCCGCCATTACTTCAGGAACCGCCACTATTCGCTTTGTTCTCCAGCTCCTTGATCTTCTCATCGAGCTTGACGAGAACCTCGCGCTGCATCGCCTGCGTCTTCGGGCCGCCGCGCGAAAGATCGAGCCGATCCTTGATGACCCCCATCTTCCGCGAGATCCAGCCCAGATCCTTTTCTTGCCAATCGGCCATGTCGTAGTGCATCAGCACGCCGACCATGCGATAGCGTACCGGCGAATCGACCACGTCTAACAACAGACGGTCGATGGAATCGTCCGCCTCGTTGCGCA
>JAJXWW010000166.1 GCA_021781415.1 Planctomycetota bacterium | reverse complement strand
CGCGATGCACGCCGTCGAAGTTGCCGATGGCAACCGCGCCGCCTCGGCAAGCATCGGGCGGCGAAGCATCCCATTCGATTTGTTGCACCGCCATGTACCGTCTCGTCCTCCGCGCTTACCCGGCAGCTAACGCGGCCGGTTCGCCACACCCGGCGGCTAACGCGGCCGGTTCGCCACACCCGGCGGCTAACGCGGCCGGTTCGCCACACCCGGCAGCTAACGCGGCCGGTTCGCCACACCCGGCAGCTAACGCGGCCGGTTCGCCACACCCGGCAGCTAACGCGGCCGGTTCGCCACACCCGGCAGCTAACGCGGCCGGTTCGCCTGCAAGTGTTGCTCACTTCGCTATAATAGCGAAAGTCCACGGGTCGGCTGGACGGTCGCTGTCCGCGTAGGCGGAGAGAGGAAAGTCCGGGCTTCAAAGGACGCGGTGGTGGGTAACGCCCACCGTCCGAAGTTTTCTCTCCTTGCGAGGGGGAGCCAAGGATAGGGAAAGTGCAACAGAAAGAATACCGCCGCATCGGCTCTCGGCTATCGGCCGAGAGTACCCTATCTCGACCGATAGCCGAGAGCCGATGCGGTAAGGGTGAAATGGTGGGGGGATCTCGGTCCCTTAATGTAAGAGCCCACCAGCGGCCTGGTGACAGGTCGGCTCGGCAAACCCCACCGGAAGCAAGACCAAATAAGGGGGCAGGGCTGGTCCGGCCCGTTACGACCCTCGGGTAGGTCGCTGGATCCGTCGAGCAATCGACGGACTAGAGAAATGACCGTCGCCGCGCTCGGCGTGGTACAAAACCCGGCTTATAGGCCGATTCGTGGACCTTTTTATCGCAGCTGCCGGTGTCCTCTCGGGGGCTTCACACCATCGGGCGGACAAAGAGGTACGGCGCGTGCGGTACCGCCCTCTTCTCCGCCGTCATTCTCGGCATAAACGGTAAAATCGGACCTGGCTTCTCCATCCTATTTTTGTGGGGGAGCAGATGCGCTTGGGTTCTCGGAGTCGTCCGGTTATAGTTGGTAGTGGAGTGAGGTCCGTGTGTTGGCACCAACGCTCCTTTCTCAGCCGCACTTAACGCGAGAAGGGGTCCACTCATGAGCCAGCCCAACGCCGAACGTCCGGACGTGCCGCGTTTGCCCAATCCTCTCCACGCGAACCATAGTCCCCTCGTCAAAAAGAATCGGAAGCTGCCGACCTTCAAGGTCGTGTTGCTGCAAAGCGCCATCGACGACTTGATGTTCGTCGTTCGTAGCGTGATGGAGTTGACGCGCTTCCCCCGTGCCGAAGCGACGCACAAGATGTGGGAGGCGTATCACTGTGGTCGATCCGTCATCCTGACTACTTACCTCGAGCGCGCCGAACTGTACGTCGAACAGTTCGCCGGCAAGGGGTTGAGCGTCGCGCTGGAACCGGCGTAATTCTCATCGTGCATTGTCGAGGCCCGCAGCGCGAGCGAGAGCTTCTCCGTTCGCTCACATCGCGGACTCCGAGGCGCGTGCGCGCTGGCGATGGTACTTCAACCCCGGCAGAAAGAAACAGGTCGCGGTCACCGCGCCGAAAAGAAGAATGCCGTAGCGCGGATAGAGCGGCTTCAGCGCCATGGGCACGGCGATGAGAAACTCGGCCGCCGCCGCGAAGTAGAAGACGCCGGACAACATGCCCGCCTTGACGGCGAAGGTAATCCCCGCGATCACCGCCAGCATGGGCGTCAGCGATAGCACCGGTACTCCCAGCGCATATTCGACGACAAACACGCCGATGGTGGCTGCGATGGCCGCCCCCCAGACGTGCGCCACCTGCCGCTCGACGAACAGCACCGGCCCCGCCCGTTTGCGCAGACGCCAGAAGATGCAGGCCCAGACGATCAATCCGCCGCCCCATAAGAATAAGTACCATAGGGGATTCGTAATATCGCCATAGGCCAATCCGCTGGTCAAGCTGCACATCAACAACACGACGGCACTGTGCCACATCCAGAGCAGGCCGAAGTTTTCCATCACGATCGCATGGGGCGTCTCGCGGAAGGTGCGATTGAACACGCTCATCAATCGTCCCGAACGCACCGACGGCGATTCGCCTTGGAGATAAGCCTCCAAATCGGCGGCGAGAACGCTGGCGCTCGGATAACGCAGTTCCGGTTCTTTTTGGATGCACTTCAGGCAAATCATTTCCAGATCGGCATCGACGCCGGGATTGAGCAAACGCGGCGGCACGGGATCTTGATCGAGAACCAGAAGCAGCGTGTCGAGGGGCGACGGCGCTTGAAACGGCGGCCTTCCGGTGAGCATCTCGTAGAGGATGACTCCGAGACTATACACATCGCTGGCGGGGCTGAGCGTTCCTCGGCGATTGCTGACCTGTTCGGGTGCCATATACGCCGGAGTGCCGACAATCGCGCCGGTGGCCGTGCGTCCGCTCCGCGCTCCCTCGCCGGAGACGCGCTTGGCCAGACCGAAGTCCGTAACGTGCGGCTCGGATTCACGGTCGATGAGGATATTCGAGGGCTTCAAGTCGCGGTGAAGGATGCCTCGTTCGTGCGCGTACTGCACGGCGTGGGCAATGGCGGCGAGATAGCGCGCCGCCTCGCGCGGCTGCAACGGCCCCCGCGCCAACAAAGCGGCCAACGTCTGTCCCTCGACCAGGCGCATCGAGAAGTACGCTTGTCCTTCGTGTTCGCCGGCTTCATGGACGGGAACGATATGAGGATGATTCAGTTGCGCTGCCGCCTTGGCTTCCGTCCGAAAGCGCGACAAATCCTCCGACGAGGCCATGTCGCCGTGCAAAATCATTTTCAGCGCGACGAAGCGGTTGAGGCTCCGTTGCCGCGCTCGATAGACGATGCCCATGCCCCCGCGCCCCAAAACGTCGAGTAATTCGTAATCGCCGAACGACTGCGGCTCGCGCGGAGGACCAGCGTGCCGAGCGGGAGGCGTTCGTTCTCCGAGGGTTCGTTCGGGGGGGCGAAGCCCCTCGTTCGATGGATGAGCAAACTCCTCGGCCAGCAACACCGCGCCCCACAACTCGCGCAACTCGTCGGCGAGGTCGGGATGCAAAGCGGCGACGGCGGCGAGGTCGGGGCGCTTTCCCAACCGCATTTGCTCGCTCAGTTCTTCCAAGAGCGACGCCAAGCGTTCGTCGCGTTTTTCAGTCGTCGGAGGATTCATTTTCGTCGGTGGGCCGAGAGGTTTCGGCGGATAACAACGCCTCGCGCAGTCGGCGAACCGCGCGCAGATAACGCATCGAAGCCGCCGCCTCGCTCAATCCCAGCGCGCGGGCCGCTTCCTGATTCGCCAACTGTTCGCGGTGGCGCAACAGAATGATCTCGCGGTCGTCTTCGTCGAGGTCGGTAATGGCGGCATCGAGGCGGCGCTGCATCTCCCGGCGAATGGCCTCGGAAGCCGGCGTCAATTCGGGGTCGATAAATTGTCCCGCCAGTTCGTAGGACGAGTGATCGGCCAATACGGCGGGCACAATCCGTTGTTCGCGGTCGAGGCTGCGACGCTGAGCCTGACGGTGGCGACGATGGGCGTCGATGATGTGATCCTTGGCGATGTGCCGCAGCCAGAGATGGAACGGCATCGCCGGATTCTTGAGATACTCTTGCAAGCGGCGATGGGCTTCCAGCAGCACGTCTTGCACGATGTCGCTGGCATCGACGCGCGCGGCCAAGGCGGGATCGAGCCGAGCGCCGATCAGGCGGCGCAGTGGATCGCGATGAACGGTCAATAATCGCTCGACGGCATCGGCTTCACCGCGCCGCGCTTCTTCCAACAACGGATCGACCTGCGGTTGTTCCGGCCACATAGGATGCTATTCCACGACCATGAGCGGAGCGACGAAATGGTTCGTCGGCAACAACGGCAACGGCGGAAATCGCCGCACCAAGTCCAATGGGATCGTCGTCGCCGTCGTCCGAGCGAACCGACTTTGGTGTCTGGCCAGGGCGGAAACCAGCTGCGCCGCGCCGTTCTTGCTCGACTCCGGCTGACTCAGCCGTTCGCTGGGCGGCGCGATGCTGTCCGCGAAAAAGGATCGGGGTTCTTCGCGCCGACGATCGAGTTCGTCGTCCGGCTCGGCTCGCGCCTTGTGCATCGCGGGTGATGCTTCCGTTGAGGGGGGAGCCGCCAGGGCAAGGGGGGCGACGTGCCTATCGGGAATCGGAGGCGCGGGTTGAGCCGGAAGCTCTCCCGACGGCAATGGCGCTCGAATCGAACCGACCCCAGGCATCGGCGAACCCTGAGCGAGCGATGCCGGTGGAAGCATCGGGTGAGACAAGGTATTCGGGAAGCTCGCGTAGGGAATCCGAAAGGGGAACGACCCACTCGAACGCGGCAGCGGATTGTGCATAGCGAGGCGTTGTGTCTTTTTCAGCGCGGAAGGCAACGGATGCGAACGCCTCAAAGGATTCGTGCCGATCTTGCGAGCCACATGCGAATGCGAGGCAGTCGTCCGACGGGCAAGGGATGGATGAAGCAAGGGACGACTCTTGTTCGACAGTTTGGGAGCGTGCGCGCGGGCGATGCGCTTTTGCAGCGCGAGATGTTGGCGAATCGACTTTTGTTGTGCGCGAAGCATCTGTTTTTCGAGAAGCATCTGCTGTCGGGCGGCCCTCTGCTGCATCTTCACGAGTGCGCGCTGTTGCTCGACTGCTTGGCGTTGCAGCTGCATGTGAATGCGTAGCTGAGCCGCCATACTCGCGTGCGGGTGAATCGGCGCGCTCGTCGAAACGGCACAGAGGAAAAATGCTAGAGCAATACCCGCCAACCGAACGACCGTGACGCTTCTCATGTCGTGCCCCTGTCTCGACCGAGGAGTCAATTCACTCTGCACGATACTCGTTTGAGGCGCGGTTCGCAACGATTTTTTGTGTCTGGGTCGCCGATTCGACGGCGAAAAAATGTTGGCCATCGACCGCCGATGGGATGCGAGTAAGAAGTGATCCGAGTAGCCCCTCTCTCCCCTGTACTCAGGTGTAGAGGGTGTTGGGGTAAGGGGGCTTGGCGGATCGTCGCGGAGGGAAACGGCTTGGCGGCGAGGAAAGGAGGAGACGAGGAGAGCGATAAGGAGGTTCGATTCGACGGCAGGGAGCGAGGGCGTGAATGTCTTCGCAATCGCTTTTCGGTGTTAGGGGCTTTCCTTCACCGCGTCTGATGTGGTAAAAGAATGGTAGGCTACCGCCGTGAAGACGGGCGACGCGCGGCGGTGGAGGCATCGAGATCGCCTTTGCTCCGATCCTCATACCGGGGCGGATTGCATATGGGAATATATGACCGCGACTACGTTCGTCGTGAAGGGCCGAGCTTCCTCGGATCGTTCGCGGAGCGCGGCAAAGTCTGCAAATGGCTCGTAGGCATCAATGTCCTCTTCTTTCTCGTGCAGGTATTGACCCGCTCCGAACAAGGCGGCTGGTTCACCTCCGCACTGGATCTCAATGTCCAGCTCGTGATGCACGGCGAAGTCTGGCGTTTGCTTACCTATGCCTTTCTCCACGATCCCTACCGCATTTTTCACATTCTGTTCAACATGCTGTTTCTGTGGTGGTTCGGTAGCGACATGGAAGATCTCTATGGACCGCGCGAGTTTCTGACGTTCTATCTGGCGTCGTGCGTGGGGGCGGGGTTGCTGTTCTTTTTTAGCGCTTTGGTCTGGATGCACGATCCGGGCATGATCTGCCTCGGCGCGTCCGGCGGCGTGATGGCAGTACTGACTTTGTGTGCCATTCATTATCCGCAGCGCACGATCCTGTTGTTTTTGATCTTGCCGGTTCCCTTGTGGTTGTTCCTGGTCTTCTACCTGGCCATTGATGCCCACGAATTTCTTACGGAAGCTCAAACCGGCACGGCCGTGGCCGCCCACCTCGGTGGGGCGTTGTTCGCCGGTGTGTACTATCGCCTGCACTGGCGTCTCAGCGAATGGCTGCCGTCGTGGAGCCAATGGCGTTTGTGGCGGCGACAGCTGACTCGACCGCGCTTGCGCGTCTATCGAGAAGAAGAGGAACGAACGCCAGTTCATGCGCCCGCCGCCGTCGCGCCGGTTGAGGACGAGCGATTGGAAGATCAAATGGATGCCATTCTGGAAAAAATATCCCGCGTCGGCAAGGAAAACCTCACCCCCCACGAGAACGAAGTCTTGTTGCGAGCGAGTGAGATTTACCGCCGCCGCCGCCGTTAACCGCGAGGAGAATATCGTGCCGCTTTACGAATACACCTGTTGTAAATGCGAACATTCGTTCGAGGCCCTGGTCTTTAATGGCGAAGACGTGGAATGCCCCGAATGCCACGGTCATCGTTTGGAAAAGCAGTGGAGCGTTCCGGCCCAACCGCGCGCGGAGAGTGAAGGGTTGCCCATGAGTTGCAATCCCAATCTGCCCCCTTGCAGTCCCTCGTGCTGTCGGCTCCCCCAAGAATAGGCGGCGACGGCACAGGCATGGCCGAATACTTTCTTTGCCTCGACGCGGATTTCTATTCTCAGCGCATCCATCCGCCCCTTGCCGAGAGTTGGAGGCGACGCAGCTTCGTTCCGTGTCGGTCGCTGTGCCGAGAGATGCTTCCCGCCGCCCAAGAATATGCGCTCCGCTATCATCTTGCGGAAGAAACGCCCTTCGTCGCCCGCATCGCCGAGGGGTTTCCCTTCGACCGCTCGTATTGGCGTCAGCTCGCAGGCGAGATTCTCCTCTTCGCCGCCGTCGAAATCCCCGAATTTCCCCACGTTGCCGAGACCTTGTACTGTCTGTTGGCACCTCGAGAACATGGAGATGATCGACCTCCGCGAGAGCATTCTTCTCCCATCCGACAAGCGCTGCGCGGCAGCCGCGACGTTTCCTTCGGCGGGGCAATCTATCGACCGGACCACGCGGGATACAACGACAGCGAAGATGTGGCGCGCTTGGCCGAGTATTTGCAGGGCATTCAACCGGATCTCTGGACGCCGGAAGACCTCTCGCCGATGCGCGAGGTGGAGGTCGATGACCGAGCCGACGAGTTGGCGTTTGCACGCGAATGGTTTCCCGAACTGGCAGCGTTCTATCGGCGGATGGATAAGGAACGCCGGGTTGCGGTGATCGAAAGCATTTTTTGAGATGATCCCCCGTCCGTCGCAAACGCTTCCGGCTCCGAGCGAGACATTTGTTGCGTTAGCACTAAGATAGTACGACGCTTCGTATGCCAACGCCGACGGTCTCTCAGGTGCCAACGATGACCTCCCCGCAACGTCGCCGAGACAATGCCTCTCGGTCCACGCCGCGCCTGACGAAGGCGGAACGGAAACGGCAGCTGCTGGCGCACGCCAAGAGCCTGTTTGTCACCCAGGGCTATCACGCCACCACCACCGAAAAAATTGCCCAGGCCGCCGGAGTCACCGAGCCGGTTCTCTATCGCCATTTCGAGAGCAAAAAGGCGCTCTTTCTCGAAGTCCTCGAAGAGATTCGCGCTGCGACTCTCGAACGCTGGCGCGGAGAAATGGCCAACTTTTCCGATCCTCTAGCCAAGCTGCACGCCATCGCCGACGCCTATCTCGGTTCGACGCGCGAACGCGCGTTGGAATACCGCATCATGCACCGCACGCTCGTCGAAACGGACGACGAGGAGATCGTGGCGCTGTTGCGTTCGTTCTATCTCGATAGCGAAACGCTGCTGGCCGCGATCATCGCCGAGGGACAGCAGAGCGGCGTCTTTCGCCGTTCGCTCGACCCCCGCGTCGGCGCGTGGGAGATGATTCGCACCGCGCTGGGATACACCTTGACGCTGCCGTTGGGCGTTCCGCTGTTCGCCGAAGAGAACTATATCCCCCAGGCCATCGATTGCATGTTGCATTGTCTACTCAAGACGGATGTTTAGAGCGCGATTTTTCTCATTTTGTCGTCCGCGAGTGGACGCGATTCAAGCCGTGACCTAATCTTGCGGTGTCGCTGAAAGGAGCGCGAGTTCGTGTGCTTGCCCTCCAAGGACATCATTTGCCCAGGTGAACGCGGTGAATCAAGAATTCGCCTTGGTCTTGAGTACGTCCAAGTGGTCGGTAGCTCCCGACAGCGAACCGATTCCCGGCTATCGCTTGATCGAGCCGTTGGGAAGGGGCGGGTTTGGCGAGGTCTGGAAGTGCGAAGCGCCGGGCGGACTGTTTAAAGCCATCAAGTTTGTAGCCAACGACAACGAAAAAGCAGGGCTGGCCGAACGGGAACAGCAAGCCCTACAACGGATCAAAACGATCCGCCATCCCTTCATTCTCTCGATCGAACGCGTCGAACGGATCGACGGCATACTCGTCGTGGTCATGGAGTTGGCCGACAAGAGCCTCTTCAATCTCTTCAACGAGTATCAAAATAGTCGGCTCCCCGGCATTCCGCGCGAGGAGTTGCTGAGTTATATGCTGGAAGCGGCCGAGGCCCTGGACTGGATGAACTTCGGTCACGGCTTGCAACATCTCGACATCAAACCGCACAATCTGTTTCTTATCGGCAACCATGTGAAGGTGGCGGATTTCGGACTCGTCAAACGATTCACCGAAACCGACGCGGAGAAATCGTCGCACTCGCAGCATCAGTTCGGCCTCACGCCGCTCTACGTCAGTCCCGAATTACTGCGCGGCCAAGTCAGTCGGCACTGCGATCAGTACAGTTTGGCCATCGCCTACCAACAGCTTCTGACCGGCACGCTACCGTTTTGGAGTCAGGATCTGTTCCAGTTGATGCTGTTGCACGGCACGGCGCAGCCCAACCTGTTGCCGCTGCCGCCCGCGGATCGCCCGATTGTGGAGCGTGCGCTCGCCAAGCGCCCCGAAGATCGCTATCCCTCGTGCATGGATTTTCTGCAACACCTGGTATGTGGCGAGAGTGGAGCGACGCCTCGTTCTCCGCGTGCCTCCTCGGTGGTCCGAAGGATTTTCGTGGCAGGGCCTCCCACGGAAACGGCGAACGCCTCGCCCCGCTCCAAGCAAATCCCTCCGGAGACCGTCTCTTCCAAAAACCTGCCGGACTCTACGACGATCCCAAGTCTGGAATGCGCGAAGAATCAAGGCGTCGCGCCCCAACTCCGCCACATCTTTGAGGGCAGTGGCTCGCTCTCCGAAGACGCGGAGGATCGAGGCGTCGCGCAGGATTGCGAGGAAGTCGATGCCTCGGCGCGCCATCGCATCACCGTACCGGGGTATAACTTCCAGCGTTGTCTGGGGCGATCTCCCTTGGGCGAAATCTGGGAAGTGGAGGATAGGAAAGGGCAAAAGCGCCGCGCGCTCTGTCTGCACGACAGCGTCGGCGGCGATGCCAAGGTTGCCGAACGGTTAAAGGAGTTTCGCCATCCGATTTTAGCTCCTTTCGATTTATGCTGGAGCAACGCCGGGCGATTGGTTCTGATTGCGGAGGCGTATCGCCAATCGTTGCGGGATAGGCTGGTCGTTTGTCAGAAGCAAGGATTGCCGGGCATTCCACGCGGCGAATTGATGTTCTATCTGCGAACCGTCGCCGAGGCGCTCGATGGGTTATACGCTCAATACGAGATGCCGCATCTCGGACTTCAACCGTTGTCGTTGGCCTTACACGCCGAGGGCGTGTGGATTCTCGATTATGGATTGACGCCATTGGTCTGGCTGCCGACGGGTCAGCCGGCCAGCGCGGTCAACCGGCGTTATGCCGCGCCGGAGCTATTCGAGGGGCTGGATGTTCGCGGCATCTCTCAAGGGAAGTACACGACCAAGGCGCTCATGGGGCGCGCCGGATCGAGCGCCGATCAATTGGGATTGGCCCTGATCTATGCGGAAATGCTGAACGGGATACCGCCGCGTTCCATTGCGGTACCGGCGCGCCGTCCCACAAAAGGCGATAGCGGAGTCACGGATTCGAGTCCATTTCAACCGGAGGCTCGACTCGACTTCGATTTGCTCCCAAGCTGCGACCGAATTCCTCTGCTTAAGGCGCTGCATGTCGATCCGCAACAGCGATTCCCCAACTGCGTGGCGCTCATCGACGCCTTAGAAGAGGCGGCGATCGTTGCGAATCATCGGGCCATGCTCTACCATCAACTTCCGACCGTCATTCCCGCCACCAGTTTGCGAGGAGAACCGGCGGAAGAATCTCTCTCGCTGCCGTCGCTCGATCGGTTCGTCCTCGGATTGGCGTTGGCCGAACTTCCCTCGCCCCCTCGCATCGTGGAAGGACCGTGCAGCATTCGTTGTACCGTGCAAGACAATGACGTTTGGGAGTCCAAATTCCCAGTGCATATTTTTAGCGGGGTGCTGCCGCTCAAGCTCGAAGGTTTCCGTTCCGAGTGGCGGCTCAAGATTGTCGAGCAGAGTAGCGACCGATTTCTCTTCCTGATGGAGTTGCCCCTCACCCAACCGAAGGGGCAAGAACCCAAGCCGCGACCGGGCGTGGCGCTAGAAGTGAAGGTGGCATCGGCATTCAACTCTCCCAAGTATTTCGCCGAGGCGTGCGTGCGCGTCTATCCGACGGGGGGCGAGAAAGAGCGCGTGGTGGAACTTCTGCCTCGCCTGACTCCGCGATTCCTTGAGAGTCTTCGCGGCTATATGCAGGCCAACGCCGAGCAGCGCGGTCAAGACCGCTGGGTCTGCCCTCAACCGCTGCACGTCTATCCCGTGCGACGCGATCTGGAATTCGAGGAGATCCTTGACGGAATCAGCCGCAACATTTCGCTCGGCGGCGTCAGTATACGAGTCGCCAAGAAACCCAATACCGAGCAGGTATACTTGCACTGGTATAAATCGCCGATTGCATCGTCCTTCGCCGTGCTGGCGCGCATCGTTCGCACCCAGCCGATGGTCGGTGGCGGTTTCGAGGTCGGCTGCGTCTTCGCTTCAGAGATGCCGGAAATACGCGAATTAGATTGACGCCAACGCAGCGCGGCGTCGCGGCGGAGCCAGCAAAAACGTCCCCAACACCACCAGCGCGAACACGATATGCAGCGTATCGATCGTCCAAGGCGGCCAATCCACGAAGATTAAATCGTGCAACATCCGTCCGACGAAGCTGTCCCCATTCACCGTCTGACCCGCCGCCGTTCGTAGAGCGCGCTCCCATCGCGTCAGCGGACATTCGATGTCCAGTGCCGCTTCACCTCCCACAATCAGGATCATCACCAAGTGGCTCCAACGAAACCACGGATTGCGAACCCAAGCCCAGCGAAACAAGAGACCCACCCAGATCGACAACTGGCCCAAAACGACGTAACCCACATAGGCGACGTGTATCCCCACGACAACATCCGCCAGGAAGCGGTAGAGCATCAACGTTCTCCTTTTGCCAACGCTATTCAACTCGCCTTCCCTCTCCCACTTTAGAACCGGAGGCGGGGATTTTATTCCCCATCGTCGCCGTCGCTTTTTCATTTCCCACGACGCACACGGTAGACGTGGGCATCTTTCACGCTACCTCCGTTGCAGTATGAGGGGTGACGGACTAATCTAAAGACGTGCGTTCGTTCGCGTCCGTGAAGCATCGGGAGAAAGACATGACCTCGAAGCGATTCCTCGCCGTCCTAGTGGTGTTGGGTGTGAGCTCGACCGCGACATTCAACGCGCCCGCCCCAGGCGAGACGTGCCTGTCGCCTTTCGTGAAACGCATCGAACGACCGGAAAAGTATCTCTACGTCTTCTGCGTGGATGCCGACGCCAAAGACAACGATTTCCTAGCCGTAATCGACGTGGATGCCGCATCTCCGAAGTACGGTGAGATACTCTACCAACTCGATCTCGGATCGAAAGGCAATGAAACGCATCACTTCGGCTTCACCGACGACCGCACGCACATCTGGGGTTGCAGCCTTTTTTCCAATCGCATCTTCGTCATCGATGTGGCGAGCGATCCGGCTCGGCCGAAATTGGTAAAGGCATTCGATTCGGCCAAAGACACAGGACTATCTGGGCCGCATTCCCCCTACGCCATCCCCGGACGCATGCTCATCAGCTTTCTGGGCGGCAAGGATGGAGGAGTGCCGGCGGGACTGGCGGAGTTTCAGAATGACGGCAGGTTCATTCGCACTCTTGAAATGCCCAAGGACGCGCCCTACGGCTACGATGTGGCCATCCATCCCGACCTCAACCGCATGATTACCTCGAGCTTCACGCCGCCGAAGAATTATCGCAAGCCGTTGGCGAAGATGGATCTCAAACAGTTCGGAGACAAGCTGCTCGTTTGGGATTTCCGTTCCCGCAAGGTGCTGCAAACGCTGACGACCGCCGCCGCCCCGTTGGAATGTCGATGGTCGCTCAAGAAGGACGCGAAACACGGCTATTGCAATTGCGCCCTCGCCGATTCGATTTGGATTTGGGAGGGGGACGACGAAGGCAAATACACGACGCGCAAACTGTGCGACACCGGCAAGCTGCCCGTCGATCTCAGCCAATCCCCGGATGGAAAGTATCTTTTCGTCAGTTGTTTCGCGTCGGACGAAGTGCAACAGTGGGATGTAAGCGATCTGAAAAATCCAAAACTCGTCTCCACCGTCAAGCCCGGTGTCGAGCCGAACATGCTGCATCTCACCGGCGATGGCAAGCGGATGTATACCACGAACTCCTTGCTCAGCACGATGGACCGTTCCGACGATTTCTGGGTGCGGCTGATCCGCGTCGGCCCCGAGGGCATGAAGATGGACCCGAAGTTCAAAGTCGATCTGACGAAGTTCAAGACGGGTCCGGCGCGCGGACACGACATGCTGCTGTATTGATGGCGACAAATGCCCGCGCCGAGTGCCCGAGAGCGTAAAGGAAGAGGAATGAATCGGTCACAACAGCGAACCGTTCGATGGTCGCCTTTTGTGTTGTCCATCGTTGCGTTGTTCGGTTTGATGCGCGCGGCCAGTTCCGACGAAGCTCGACTGGGCGTCATTCGCACCCCGACCGACTTTACACTGACAGCGCAGGACGACAAATCGTTTCGGCTGTCCTCGCTGCGAGGAAAGGTCGTGCTGGTGAGTTTTGTGTTCACCACTTGCAACGGCAGTTGTCCGGCCACCACGCACCGCATGGATCTCGCCGCTCGCGCGCTCGCCAAGGCGGGGTTGAGCGAGAAAGTGCATCTGCTTTCCATCTCGCTCGACCCGGCCCGCGATACACCCGCCGTGCTGCGCGATTACATGCGACTTTACGACATTGAGGCCAAACGGTGGACCTTCGTGACCGGCACGCAAAAAGAGATCGACGAGGTGCTGGCCGACTGGGGCATGTGGGTTCGTCCCGCCGCCAACGGCCAACTCGATCATCCCTCGCGCGTTTTCCTCCTCGATCCGCGCGGCCGAGTGAGAGAGATTTACGATCTACAATACTTCAGGCCGTCTTGGGTGCGCGAGGACGCACAGTTCCTGTTGAAGGAGTCGGACAAACGATGACCGAACTGTCGCACTTCGACGAACGCGGGGCGGCGCGCATGGTGGACACGAGCGCCAAGGCGGAGACTCTGCGCGAAGCCAAAGCCAGCGCCGTGGTCCGCATGACGGCCTCCACGGCCTCGCTCATCCGCGACCGCACTGCGGCGAAAGGTGACGTTCTCGAAGTGGCGCGGCTCGCCGGCATCATGGCCGCCAAACGCACCGGCGAATTGATCCCGCTCTGTCATCCACTCCCCCTTACCAGCGCCGCCGTCGATTTCCGCTTCGTTGCCGACGACCGGTTGCGCATTGAGGCGACGGTGCGCGTCTTTGGCCGCACCGGCGTCGAGATGGAGGCTCTGACCGCCGCCGCCATCGCCGCCCTCACCGTCTACGACATGTGCAAATCGGTCGATCGTGTTATGAGCGTCGAGCAGATCCGGTTAGAAGAAAAGAGCGGCGGTCGAAGCGGCGTCTTCCGGCGTGAAGATTGACGCTTTTCCCGCAACCCCGTAAGTATTCAATTGGAATTAATCTTTCAGAAACGGCCTTCGACCGTTTGCCGATCGTTGCTTGCCGTTGACCGATAACGGGTGGACACTTCATGAATACGGTCGCAATGGCTCCTCCGCCCACGATCGCTCCAGGTTTGGATGCTTCCGGTCCTGTCGCCGCCGATCTCGAAGAAGTCGAGCGCATCTTGGCCCACGTTCTGAAGAATAAATATCCGCGCGTCGCCGAGGTCGTCGATCACATCCAACACTACCGCGGGAAACGTCTGCGTCCGTTGCTCTTGTTATTGACGGCGCGAGCCTGTGGGCGCGTGATTCCGGCCCATCACGTGTTGGCCGCCGTCGTCGAAATGATTCATACCGCCACCTTGGTTCACGACGATGTTCTCGACGGGGCGCGCGTGCGGCGTCGCGTGGCCACGGTGAATGCCGTCTGGGGCGTGCAGACCAGCGTCCTGCTCGGCGATTATCTGTTCACGCATGCCTTCCATCTCGCCAGCACGCTCGACGACGCCCGCGTCTGTCGGCTCATCGGAGCCGCCACGGATCGGGTGTGCGAAGGGGAACTCTTTCAGGTGCTACAGCGAGGCAATCTCGATATGAGCGAAGAAGAGTATTTTGATATTATCGATGGCAAAACGGCGGAATTGACCGCGTGCTGCTGTCATCTGGGCGCGCTTTTCAGCGGAGCGCCGACGGAGACGGTGCAAGCGCTGATACGATTTGGCCGATGCGTCGGGCAAGCCTTTCAGATCGCCGACGATTTACTCGATCTGATCGGCGAAGAGAAGGCGACCGGCAAATCGTTGGGCACCGACCTGGAGCAACAGAAGCCGACCTTGCCTTTGATCTATCTCCTCCAAAAGGGGGACAAACAACAGGCGGCGCGCGCGCGGCAGATTCTTCACGGCAGCGAGCCGCGCAAGCGCGATTTGCTGCGTCCCTGTCTGTTGGAAAGCGGCGCTCTGGACTATGCTCGGCGTCGAGCCGAATCCCTGACGGCGGAAGCGCGCGCGCAACTGGCCTGTCTGCCGCCCTCGCCCTACCGTTCGATCCTAGAAGGCTTGACGGAGCGCGTGGTTCATCGCAATGCCTGACGGCCCGACTTCTCGCCGCGGCCACAAGCCTCTCTTGCCATCTTTCGACGACAAATTATAATACGGAGCTATGTGTAGCCTAATCTCGCCTCGATGCGAGAACGGGGGAACCAACGGATCGGAACGTCTCCGGTCTAGGGGCTTAGGTTCGTATGCGCGAACCGGGGTACTTTCAAGCCCTGCCCGCCAGCTAACCTCGTCGGCGCGCCGCTGCCTTGTGCTTCGGCTGAATTTGAAAGGGCACACCCGTCTCGCGGTTTCGACGTGGACGCCCTCGGTAGTTGCGACCGCGCATCGAGACTCGAACCCATGACCACCCCTTCCCCCGGTTCCATCCCTTCCGGAGGTTCCGACGCCTCGCTTTCGCGCCGCCTGATCCGTCCGGCGCAGATCATCATCGTCAGCAGCGTGATGTTTACCTTCATCAGCTACTGGCGCACCGCCGCCGTGGTATTGTGCGACTTGGCCAGCACGTCGTATTACATCGGCGGCATCGTCGAACAAGCCATCGGACCCGCCGCCCCGTGGTATATCCTCGGCGTCATGCTATTTAGTTACGCCGTCCGGTCGGTTTACATCGAGAGTTGTTCGCTCTTCGTGCGCGGCGGCGTGTATCGAGTCGTCAAGGAGGCGATGGGAGGCTTCCTCGGCAAATTGTCGGTCTCCGCCCTCATGTTCGATTACATCCTCACCGGGCCTACGAGCGGGGTCTCGGCGGGGCAGTACATCGTGGGGCTGATGATCGATTCCATCAAAATCGCCTTTCCCAATCTGGTGATTGGCGAGGATGCGCGAGATTACATCAAGCGTTATGGCTCGGTGTTGATCGCCGTCATTATCACGCTGTATTTCTTTCGCCAGAACATTCTGGGCATTCACGAATCCAGCGATAAGGCGCTCAAAATCATGATCGCCACCACGATCATGGCCGTCGTCGTTCTCGTCTGGTGCTTTCTTACTCTGTTGATTCGCGGCCCCGCCAATCCGTTGCCCTCGATTGTTCCGGACCTCCAACCCAAGATCCAATACGAGGTCGAACTCGCCCCCGATCGGATCACCGGCGAGATACGCGAACAGTATATCCGCGATCCGCAAACGGGCAAACTCAAGCCCAAACCGAGCAAAGAAGATCCTAACGTACCCGAAGCGAAGATCAACGAGGCGACCGGAAGGCAAGAAGATCCCCTTGGGTTCATGGGTCGTTGGATGCCGAGCTTGGCCAACAAGATCCGCGAGCCGGGCGGCTGGCTCAGTATCCTGGGCGTCGTCGGACTATTGATCGCATTCGGCCATTCGATCTTGGCCATGTCCGGCGAGGAGACGCTGGCGCAAGTGTACCGCGAGGTCGAGTCGCCCAAATTGCCGAACTTTAAGAAAGCGGCGTTTATCGTCTTCGTCTATAGCCTATTGTTGACCGCCACCATCTCGTTCCTGGCCGTGTTGCTCATACCCGACGAGGTGCGGATGAAAGACTATTCCGACAATCTGATCGGCGGCCTGGCCATGTACGTTTGGGGTCATCCCTATGCGCGATTGGCGTTGAACGCCTTCGTGGTGTTCGTCGGTTTTCTCATCCTGGCCGGCGCGGTCAATACGGCGATCATCGGCTCCAACGGCGTTCTCAATCGCGTCGCCGAAGACGGAGTGTTGCCGGACTGGTTTTTGAAGCCGCATCCGCGCTACGGCACGACGTATCGATTGCTTTGGCTTATCGTCGGACTGCAATTGGCGACGATCTTGTTTAGTCGAGGCGACATGCTCATTCTCGGCGAAGCCTATGCGTTCGGCGTGGTGTGGAGTTTCGTATTCAAGGCATTGGCGATGGTTGTTCTCCGCTTTAAGGATCGCAGCCCGCGCGAATACAAAGTGCCCTTCAATATCCGCATTGGCAACGTGGAGGTTCCACTCGGGCTGAGCGCGATTTTCTTCGTCCTCCTTTGTACGGCGATCCTCAACTTTTTCACCAAGGAGGTGGCCACGATTGGCGGCCTGGCCTTCACCGCGCTGTTTCTAGCGACCTTTGTGATCTCCGAACACTATCACGAGAAAAGGCTGCGCGGCAAACACCACCAACACTTGGAGCAGTTCAATCGAGAAACGACCGGAGAAGTGACGGCGGCCAGTTTGGAACTCGGCAAGGCGTACCGAAAGCTCGTGGCCATTCGCTCGCCGCACAACCTCTTCATGTTGGAGCGGGCGCTGGCCGAAACCGATCCGGAGACGACGGGCATCGTGGTGATGACGGCCAAGCACACGCCCATCGGTTCGGGCGAACCGTTGGAGGCCGGCACCGACTTGGATGCCTACGACCAACACTTGATGACTGCCGTCGTCGAGTTGGCCGAGAAGGCCGGCAAGCAGGTCAAGCCGCTCATCGTGCCGACCAACAATCCCATGCACGCGGTGCTGACCACGGCCAAGGATTTACAGGCTCACGAAGTCATCATGGGCGCGTCCAACCGCTACACCGCCGACGATCAACTCGATCAAATCGCCTTCTATTGGATCAATCTGCACGGCGGCAACTCCGCGCCGCTGACGGTGCGCATTCTCAGCCGCGACCGCGATATGTATCTCGATCTGGCGGGGGGCAACCGCATCCCCAAGATCAGCGAACGCAAGGCGAAATCGGTCGCCGAACTCCGCGCCGCCGGCGTCGGCGTCGATCGCGTATTACTGCTCCACGACGGCAGCCCTTCGTGCAGCGATCTCTTCCAAGACGTGCTGACCATGCTCGATCCGCAAGTCGATCTTGGCATCGTCCCGGTCGTGCCCCCCGGCTCGGAACCCTTGAACGGTCATGGCGTCGTCCATCAAGACGAAGAGCGCGCCGAGCAGATCGGTCGTCATTTGCAAGTGATCCAGTTGGCGGATTGCAGCGGAGCGGCCATTGTCGAACGCGCGCGCGTGGATCGCTACGATCTCATCGTCGTGCCGCTGTCGTCGGAAAAGCCCACCGATCCGTGCGGCTCTCTCGATGCCCGCGGCGATTACATCGTGCGCCACGCCCATTGCCGCGTCTTCCTCGCCGCCGCGCCCGTCATTCCCACGGAGGTCGTCGATCGAACGCCGAGCGCGCCGTAGGCAAATCGCGATGCGTCGGGTACAGTAAAGAGAGTGAGACAGCCAAGCTGTGTTTTCTTTCTTACGCTACTTCACGAGGATCCCCCCATGCGTACGCTCCGCTGGTTTACTCTCGTCGTGTGTCTGCCGCTGCTGACGGCGGCGGAGAAGATCGCGCCGGCACCCGGATCGCGGGCCGATGCCGAGGCGAGGATGAGCCGAGACATCACCTTCTTGGCCTCCGACGAATGCGAGGGGCGTGGTCCCGGTACGAAGGGCATCGACAAAGCCGCCGATTACATCGTCGCGCAATTCAAGCGCGCCGGCCTGAAACCCGTAGGCGAAGACGGCAGCTATTTCCAACCGTTTACCATCAATGCCAACGTCCTCGACCGTCCCGCCGTCCTCGCGTTGGAAGGTCCACAAAAACAGAGCATCGCTCTGAGGCAAGGCGTGCAGTTTTGGCCGATGGCGTTGGGCGGTTCGGGACAGGATCGAGCGGCCGTCGTTTTCGCCGGTTATGGAATCAGCAACAAGAAAGCCAATTACGACGATTACGAGCAACTCGAAGTTGAGGATAGAATCGTCGTCCTCCTTCGCGGAGCGCCGCACAGTGTCGACAAAGAACGCAATGCCGAATTGGCGAAAGGCGCTCCGTTCGCCCTCAAGATCGCCACTGCCGAGAAGAATCGAGCGACGGCGGTTCTTATCGTCAACGATGCCGCCACTGCCCGCGACGGCGACGATTTGCTCGATTTCAACTACACCGCCTTCAGCCGAAGCGCCGGGAAGATCCCCGTGTTTCACATACGTCGTAGCGTGCTGGAGACGATGCTCGGCGGAGCGGAAGCGCTAACGACTTTGGAGACGGACATCAACCGCGAACTGAAGCCTCGGAGCCGCGAATTGACCGGCTGGAAGGCGCACGTCGAGGTGCGCATGCACCGAGGCAAGGTGGACGTGAAGAACGTCGTCGGTGTGCTGGAGGGAGCGGGGCCATTGGCGAACGAGACGATCGTGGTCGGCGCGCACTACGATCATCTCGGCTACGGCGGCACCGGCAGCCTGTCGCCGCTCAAGAAAATGGCGATCCATCATGGCGCGGATGACAACGCCTCCGGAACGACGACGATGATCGAGTTGGCTCGGCGGTTCGCCGAGATGCGCAATCGCCAGGGACGCCGACTGGTTTTCATGGCCTTCAGCGGCGAGGAAATGGGCCTTTACGGCTCCGAATACTACTGCAAGCACCCGATCTATCCGCTCAAGGACACGGCGGCGATGTACAACATCGACATGGTCGGACGGTTGCGGAAGGACGAGAAGACGGGGAAAGATAAAGTGCTTACCGAGGGCAGCGGCACCGCCAAGCCGTTCAAAGATCTGCTCGACAAACTCGGCGCGAAACACGATTTCAAGATGATTAACAAACCCAGTGGCATGGGGCCGAGCGATCATATGTCGTTTTGCGTCAAGGAAGTTCCCGTGATGTTCGTCTGGACCGATTATCACGTCGACTATCATCGACCGAGCGATACCTCGGACAAGATCAACGTCGCGGGCATGAGACGCATCGCCGATTTCAGTCAAGAAGCGATCGTCGCACTGACGGCGATGGACAAGCCGCAATACGTCAAGGTGAAAAGCGATTCGGGAGGCGTTTCCAAGTATCAAGGGCCGACACTCGGCATTCGTCCGAGCTACAGCGACGAAGCCGAGGGGCTGCTGATCGAAGCCGTCAACGATGGCAAACCGGCCGCGGCCGCGGGACTGAAGGCGGACGACCGCATCATCAGCATCGACGGTAAGCCGGTCAAGAACATCCAAACGTACATGACGTTGTTGGGCGGCCACAAGAAAGGCCAAAGCATCGAAGTCGGCATCCTCCGTGCCGGCCAGAAAATGACGGTGAAGGTGAAGTTGGAGTGACCCATCGAGAAGGCGCTGCCCCTCTCTCCGGGTACATCGGGGAGAGGGGAGCAGACTTGAGGGCCGAGTTCAGAACGATGCCGCGTTGGGATCGGCTGGCAATAGTTCGGGAACCTTGGCCTTGCGATGAGTTCGAGCAGGTTTGGTCGAAACGGCGGATGGATGGCACGATCCGTTGCATGTTTGCTCGGTAGCCAAGAGTGCGTCCAGTTCCTCGGCGGACGGCAAATGGAGATAGACATCGTCGCCTTCTACCTTTACCGGGAAGACGCGAACCGAGTAATCTTCGCCGCCCAAACAGGCTCCCGTCTCCAGAGAAAACGCTTTCTTATGCACCGGGCAAGCGACCTTCGGTTTACCGTGATCGTCGCCGATCATGCCGCGCGATAGCACAAACTCGCGGCGATGCGGACACATATTCTGCGTGGCATACCATTCGCCCCGACTGGCGAAGTTGAAGACGGCAATCTGGGTATGGCCGTGTCGAACCGTCGCCCCTCCGTCCTGCGGGAAATCCCACACCTTGCCGACGAGTACCCACTCGAACGAGGGTGAAGAATCCGGAACCTCCTTCGTCACATCTTCTTGCAAGCGTAGCGTTAGCTCTTCCACGGGAACGAACGAGGTGGACCAATCGGCGGGACGCTTCTGCTCGCGCTGATGGACGAACTCGATGGTCGGCTCGTTGTCGTCGCTGTTGACAAACTGTTTGAATAAGCGGCGTTTTTGCGGATCGTTGACGACCTCGGCCCACTCGCACTTGTAGCTGTCCACGAGGAATTGCATCTGCTTTTCCAGTTCTTCGCCGATGCCCAGGCAATCTTCGAGTACGACCTCTCGGAGCCGTTCGATGCCGCCCTCCATCTTCTCCAGCCATACCGAGGTGCGCGTCAGTCGGTCGGCGGTCTGAATGTAGTACATCAAA
>JAJXWW010000026.1 GCA_021781415.1 Planctomycetota bacterium | reverse complement strand
GGCGCTGCGACGGCCAGCACGATAATTTCGTCGGGCCATTTTCCTCGTTGGCGGAAAAGATAGGGTAGAAGTGATTCCGCCAACGGGAGGATGAAGCCATGTCCGCCACCGTATTGACCGCGTTTCTGGCCCGCTGCCGTGTTCTCTATCGCCCCAGTTCGCCCATGTCGGATGCCGAATTATTGCGACGCTTTGCCCAGCAACGCGATGCCGCCGCCTTCGAGCAACTACTCGAACGTCATGGTCCTCTCGTTTGGGGGGTGTGCCGGCGTCTGTTGCCCCGCGAGTCCGATTGCGAGGATGCCTTTCAAGCGACGTTCCTGGCTCTGGTTCGACAGGCATCCGTGGTTCGTCCAGACCAATTAGCGGCCTGGTTGCACACCGTCGCTCTCCGCGTGGCCCGCAAGACGCAGTTGCACACGCATCGACAGCGAACGCAAGCCGCTGCGTTGGAGCCAACAACATCCGGCGATGTTGCCGACGAGGTGGGTAGCCGCGAGTTGTTTCGCATTGTGGACGAAGAGATCGAACGCTTGCCTTCCGCCGTGCGCATGCCGCTGCTTCTGTGTTGCCTGCAAGGGCGGACGCGCGATGAGGCGGCGCAGTCGCTCGGCTGTTCGGTAGCGGCGATCAAGGGGCGCTTGGAGCGTGGCCGCGAGTTATTGCGAAGGCGGTTGCAGCGGCGCGGCGTGGAGTTGCCGGCCGCGTTCCTGGCGCTGACGCTGACCGGCGAACGCATCCGCGCCGCCTTGTGGGCCAAGACGATGCAGGCGGTATTGTACACACCCACTCCGGCAATCGTCGCCTTGGCCGAGGCGGGCGCATCGGCGCTGACGGTCGGTAAGGGCAAGCTAATTCTGGCGATGGTATTTCTGGCCACGACGGCGGTAGGAGTAGCCGGCTCGCTGCTCACGACAACCAAAACACCAGAGCCGTCCGCATCGCTGCCGAGAGAGAAGGCCGCCCCCGAGCCGAAGAAGCCGCAACCTCCGCAAGTCCGCCTCGACCGCCACGGCGATCCGCTGCCGGAGGGTGCGATCGCGCGGCTCGGTTCACTGCGATTCCATGTGCCCGATCAGATCAAGACGCTGGCATTCTCCAGCAAAGGCAGAACTCTCGCCGTCACTTCTCACGCGGGTTTGTACTTGATTGACGCCAGAACCGGACAACGAATCCTGCGCCTCCCCACTTTGGGTCGCAACTGGACTCCAGAGAGCCATCTCGCTTTTTCGCCGGACGATAAGCGACTTCTGAGTTTCGGGCCGAAGGTTGGCAATGGTGGCAGAGGTGTAGTGCATGTTTGGGACTTGACCAATAAAACTCCTCCGCTCGAATACGAGTTAAAAGAGACAGGGATTATAGTAGGGTTAGGCTGGTCTGACAAAGGAGACCCCGTGGCCATCCGCGACGAACGCGGGGAGATCTTTCTGCAAGAATTGGCGACGAGTAAATCCCGATCCTTCGCTTGCAAGGAACCTGCCAAGACCGAATCGGGTAACTTCCGCAACTCGCTTTTTGCCTATGCCCCAGGTGGACACACTCTGGCGCTGGTGGATAATAACAATGCCATCCACGTTTGGGATACTATAACCGCCCACAAAAGAGGCATTCACAAACTCGAAAACACTGAAGTTGGGCGATTGACTCTCTCTCCCGATGGGCGGATATTGGCAACTCTGAATTTCAAACTGCCCCTTGCGCAGCGCATATCCGTTCAACTTTGGGATGCCACGACCGGCAAACTATTACATACTTTGGAGACCGAAAGGAAAAATGGGGCGATGCCGCAAGTGGCCTTTAGTCCCGATGGCAAAACGCTGGCTGAGGCCGGCCGGCACGGTGTGCGCTTTTGGGATGTGGCCACGGGGCGAGAGAAGCTCCGTAGTGAAGAATACGTTGTGGATGCGGAGTGCATCGCTTTTTCCGGCGATGGACGCACCTTGGCCGCCGCACAGCAAAACTCTGGAGCCTTCCACTTGTGGGATGTCGCCACTGGCAAGCGAAAGACGGAGCCGGTGGGACATAGCGATACGCCGTATGGTGCCAGTTTCTCACCGGATGGCCGGCGCGTCGTCAGTTGTCACAGCCTGGATGGCAGCTATTACGTCTGGGGTGCGGCAAGCGGCGAGTCACTCGTCTGTGTACGTCGCCATCCCCAGTGGGTGCGCGACGCCCTCTTTTCCGCAGATGGCCGAACGCTGTTCTCGACCTGGACCGATGACGAGTTGTGGATTTCCGATGGGACCAGCGGAAAAAAGCAGCGGATCCTTAAACTTAAAGATCCCGACAACCCAGACGCCAAGCAAACGGCTTGGTCGATGCACCTATCCGACGACGGCAAGATGTTGCTCGTTTTTAGTCATTTCAATGCGAATAACGGGTCGCGCTATCGGGACACTCTGATAACCGGATGGGAAACCTCGACAGGCAAGCAACTTTTTTGGCGGAGACATCCGGGCGGGGATACGCGGCTGGCGTCGTCGTCGGATAATCGGCTTTTGGCGATGCCTTATCCTCCGATGGACGTAAAGGCGATCAGGGATGCCGAAAGAAGCGGTCGCCCACTCGAACAAACGCTGCGAGTGGAGGACGCGATGACCGGCAAGCCTCGGCTGACCTTGCCGATGCGGATCAATCCTCCCTCTCCGCTGGCGTTTTCATCGGATGGCCGTTGGCTGGTTACGAACCAATGGCAGCGAAAGCCCGGCGAAACCACATCCTCCGTCCAGTTGTGGGAAACGGCAACGGCTGCCGTGGCATTTGCTTTGTCTGGATCGCTTCCGTGCAAAGTCGCCTTTTCTCCGAATGGCCGCTTATTGGCCCTGACCGCGCCCGCACAGGAGATTCTCGTCTGGGATCTGACGCTCAACCGCGAACACCGACGGTTCAAGGGGTTCGACGCCGAGGTAACGCACCTGGCCTTTTCGCCGAACGGTCGCCGACTCGTTTCTGGTCTGGATGATGCAACGCTGCTGGTCTGGGAGGTGACCCCGCCTGCTACTCCTCCTCAACGTACCGTCGAGGAAGCAACCGGAGCCTGGAAAGATCTCGCCAGTCGAGACGCGGCACTAGCATTTCGCGCCCGTGGTTTGCTCGCCTCGACGCCGAAAAACGCTATCCCTCTGCTGTCAAAACATCTGCATCCGGCCAAATCCGCCGATCCGCAACGCCTGCGCCAATTGCTCACCGATCTGGACAGCGAGCAATTCGCCGTGCGCCAGAAGGCACAGGAAGAGTTGGAAAAGCTCGGCGACTTGGCCGAACCGGCGTTGCGAAAGGCATTAGAGGATAAACCGACTCTGGAAGTGCTTAAGCGCGTGCAAGCGATATTGGAGCGCCAACGCAGCCCGGTGACGAAGCCGGAGGTATTGCAAGCGCTGCGCGGCGTGGCCGTGTTGGAGGACATCGGCACGCCGGAAGCGCGGCGATTGCTGAACGAATTGGCCCAAGGCACTCCCGAAGCACGGCTGACGCGCGAGGCGAAAGCGGCTCTGGAACGGCTGCAACGACGCGGGAACGGCGAATGAGGATCAAGAAACCTGCATTGGCTCCCATGTCGATCCGTCACCGTTGGAGTTCGCGCAGGCAAAGGTGTGTCCACAAGGTGCCGCCGCGCATGGGGAAGCAATAAGTCGGCGGGCCGTTTGTGCCGCTGGCGAGATAGATAAGATAGAGTCCATGCCGCCGACGGAGGAATAATCCATGTCCGCCACAGCCTTGACTGCTTTTCTCGCGCGCTGCCGCCAACTGTATCGGCCACGCTCGCGGGATACGGATGCCGCATTACTCCAACGCTTCTCGCAGCGGCGCGATGCCGATGCTTTCGAGGAATTGCTCCATCGCCATGCCGCTCTGGTTTGGGGCGTGTGTCGGCGCGTCTTGCCATGCGAAGCCGATTGCGACGATGCGTTTCAAGCCACGTTCTTGGCTCTCGTCCGCCGCGCCGATACTATCCAAGCATCCCCTTCCTTAGGTGCGTGGTTGCACACGGTCGCCGTGCGTCTGGCTCGCAAGATACAGACAAGAACGCGACGACAACGGACGCAAGCCGTATTGACGGAATCGGCGATAGCAGGCGATGTCTCCGATGAGGTGGGTAGCCGCGAGTTGTTTCGCATTGTGGACGAAGAGATCGAACGCTTGCCTTCCGCCGTGCGCATGCCGCTGCTTCTGTGTTGCCTGCAAGGACAAACGCGCGATGAGGCGGCGCAGTCGCTCGGCTGTTCCGTGGCGGCGATCAAGGGGCGATTGGAGCGCGGGCGCGAGTTATTGCGAAGGCGGTTGCAGCGGCGCGGCGTGGAACTGCCACTCGCGTTCTTGGCGCTGACCCTGACCGGCGAACGCATCCGCGCCGCCTTGTGGGCCAAGACGATGCAGGCGGTATTGTACACACCCACTCCGGCAATCGTCGCCTTGGCCGAGGCGGGCGCATCGGCGCTGACGGTCGGTAAGGGCAAGCTAATTCTGGCGATGGTATTTCTGGCCACGACGGCGGTAGGAGTAGCCGGCTCGCTGCTCACGACAACCAAAACACCAGAGCCGTCCGCATCGCTGCCGAGAGAGAAGGCCGCCCCCGAGCCGAAGAAGCCGCAACCTCCGCAAGTCCGCCTCGACCGCCACGGCGATCCGCTGCCGGAGGGAGCGATCGCGCGGCTGGGAACGCTCCGCTTTCGCCTGCCTAATGCGTATCGCATTCTGAATGTGGCGTTCGCTCCGGACGGCAAGACGCTCGCCGCGTCTTCGGGCGCGTTGACCTCGTTCGACACGGCGAGCGGCAAACAGACGAAAACCATCAAAGAAGCCGATGCCGACATTCATCGTTGCGCCTATTCGCCGGATGGGAAGCGATTGCTGACCTATACCCATCTGCGGAGTCTCACGATGCCTGCGAAAGCGATGGTGCAAATCCGCGATGCGGCGAGCGGAGGCAAACTCTCGGAGACGGAGTTGGCTGCCGTCTGTTGGCTGGGTTGGTCGGAAAAGAACGAGGCGCGGGTCGCCTGTCTGGGTAAAGAGGAGATCGTCTATCACGAATTGGCCGGCGGACGGAAGCTACGCTTGCCCGCTAAGGATATGTTCGTCCCCGCCCTCGTGAGCCAGTGCCGATGTGTCGCGGCAAAGAATCTATTAGCTGCGGGCGATGGAAACGGCTTCATCCACATTTGGGATTTGAATACAGGCAAGAAGCGATTCGCGCTCCATCCCGGTGTATTCGTGATGAGCCTCGATCTTTCTCCGGATGCTCGATGGCTGGCGGCCATTTCCCGCGATGCCGCGAACAAGAATCCCGTGCAACTGTGGGACATGGAAACCGGCAAAATCGTGCGGACTCTTCCGTCCGGCTACGAAGTCCTCTTCGCTCCAGACGGAAAGACGCTGGCCGTCAAAAGCTGGAGGGAAATCGTTTTTTACGACCCGGCCAGCGGGCGCGAACGCAGCCGCATCCGAACCGCGAACTATCAGTTCGGCGAAGCCTACGCCTTTGCTCCCGATGGGAAAACCTTCGCCACCTCAGAGTACGAGAGCGGAGTTCTCCAACTATGGAACGTGGCCGATGGAACGCGCAAGCCACAACCTCAAGGACACTCTCATCGACCGAACCGGATCGCCTTCTCGCCCGACGGCAAGCGCGTGGCGACATGCGCCGGCACGGAGGGGACGATTCATCTTTGGGACGCGGCGACCGGCGAACCACTGACTCGCATTTCGCGCGATGGTTGGGCGCGCGATAGCGCCTTCTCCGCCGATGGGCGCACGTTATATTCGTGCTGGCTCGACGACAAACTTCATTTCGACGATGCGGCCGACGGACGTGAATTGCACGCGCTGAAAGTGTTCGATCCCGAACGGGCTAAGACGACTCCGAGTGGATTGCTGTTGCATTTATCCGACGATCGCGCTCGATTGACCGTATTTCACACCGACGACGATCGCGGAATGGATATGCTGGTGACCGGCTGGGACACCGCCACGCGCAAGCAGATCTTCCGCCGCCGCCGCGTGGATGACATCTTTTTCAACACCCTTTCGGCGGACGGAAGGATGCTGGCGACGGCCTACGCCGGCACTGCTCTCGGTGGAGGGCAGTCAGGAAGAGAGATGGGAGTGGGGCCGATGCATCTGGAAGATGTCGCCGGGGGCGAAACGCTGCTGACTTTCCCGAAAGTCCCAGGGCAAACGGTTCCGTTGGCTTTCTCGCCGGATGGACGCCTCTTGGTGTCCTACACCGACAATACGCTTGAGTCGGGGAAGCGTGGCATTACGCTTCGTCTCTGGGAAGTGGCGACCGCGAAAGAACTGCGATCCTTTTTGTCATCCTTTTCGAGGACGACCTCGTTTTCGCCGAACGGAGGCCTCTTGGCCATGACGACGGAGAAGGGCGAGATTCGGGTGTGGGACTTGCGGCTGGACAAAGAACATCGCCTCTTCCGCGGATTCGACGCTCCCGTGAGTTCGTTGGCCTTCGCGCCCGATGGCAGACGATTGATTTCCGGATTGGCCGATACAACGCTGTTGGTCTGGGAGATTCCACCCTATGAGAATCCGCGAGTCTCCCCGACGGCGGAAGGCATTGCCAAGGCGTGGGACGATCTTGCCGGTTCCGACGCCCCCCGCGCTTTCCAAGCTCGCGGCGCGCTGGCATCCGCACCGAAAGAAGCGCTGCCGTTATTGACGAAACATCTGCATCCGGCCAAATCCGCCGATCCGCAATGCCTTCGCCGACTACTGGCCGATCTGGACAGCGAGCGATTCTCCGTGCGCCAGAAGGCCCAAGATGAACTGGTAAAGCTCGGCGATTTGGCCGAACCGGCGTTGCGGCGGGCGTTAGAGGATAAACCTACTCTGGAAGTGCGTAAGCGCGTGCAAGCGTTGTTGGAACGCTTGCACGGCCCCGTGACCAAGCCGGAGATGTTACAATCGCTGCGAGCCGTGGCCGCGTTGGAGGACATCGGCACGCCGGAAGCGCGACGATTGCTGAACGAATTGGCCCAAGGCGCTCCCGAAGCACGGCAGACGCTCGAGGCCAAAGCGTCCCTGGAGCGCCTGCGACGACGGCTTGCCGTTAAATGACAAGGACAGCGAAGCGGCTGCATTCGTTGCCGGGTGAAAAAAAGTGTGCCGCATGGCGGTCGGAGGGGCACAATAAACCAGACGAACTTTGTTCCGCCCCGCTTCGAGGACCGCTACCATGTCCGCGCACTCTCGGACTCTGTTGTCCTATCTGCATCGTCTCGCCGCGCCGGCGGTGCCGGATTCGATCCTGTTGGCGCAATGGATCGAGCAACGCAACCAGGACGCTTTCGCCGCGCTGATGGCGCGGCATGGACCGATGGTTCTGGGCGTCTGTCGCCGCATCCTCGGCGATGCGCAAGACGCCGAAGAGGCGTTTCAGGCGACGTTTCTGGTGTTTTCGCGCAAGGCGGCGACGCTGCGTCGATCGGAAGCGTTGGCCAGTTTCCTCTACGGCATCGCGCTGCGACTGGCGCGCAAAGCCCGTGCCGCCAAGAAGCGGCGACCGTTGCTGCAATCTTCCGCCGACGCGCCGGAGCCGGTCGATCCGCAGCCGCATGCGCTCGATGTCCTCAGTGGCCGCGAACTCCTGGCGCTGCTGGATGCCGAGATCGCACGTTTGCCGGAGGTGTATCGTCTGCCGTTATTGTTGTGCGTACTGCAAGGACGAACGGTCGAGGAGGCGGCGCGGCAACTGGGTTGGACCATCGGTTCGGTGCGTGGTCGCTTGGCACGAGGGCGAGAACGGCTGCGTCAACGGTTGACGCGGCGTGGTTTGGATCTGTCGGTGGGAGCGTTGGCGTTGTTGGCACCGGTGGCCGTACCGGAGCGATTGTTGGCGTTATCGCTTCATCAACTTTCCTCTCCTTCGGCCGCCGCCGTCACGGTTTTGGTTGCTGGATGGAGTTCGGTGCTGAAACTGAAGACGGTATGTCTCAGTCTCGTCCTTCTGGCGGCGGTCGGTGTGGGAGCGGGTCTGTCTTTCCTCGCCACGCCGGTCGCCGAGATTCCTTCTGCTTCCCCTGCGAACAAACCACCCGCCGACGCGAAGCACGAACCGCGCCGCGATCGCCACGGCGATCCGCTGCCGCCGGGGGCCGTCGCCAGGCTGGGTACGCGCCGCTTTCGCGTTGATGCCTACGAGGTGGATCACTTGGCGTTCGCTCCGGACGGCAAGACGATCGCCGTTGTGTCCTCGAAGGCCGAGGGACCGAATGCACTATGCTTGATCGACGCAACCACGGGCAAACAGAAGAAATTTATCCCTCCGCCCAAACGCGGTGTATGGTTTGACGTGAACGCCTTTTCTGCGGGGGACAAGCGTCTGATGGCCCTCGCCATGATACAGATGCCCGGTTCGCGGAAGAAATTGCTGCAAGTTTGGGATGCAGAAAGTGGACAGAAGGTATCCGAATTTAACATGGAATCGACGAAACGAATCTGGAGTGGCTGCACGGCGGAGGGACGACTGCGGATTGCTTGCCTGAGCAAGGGCGAAATCAGCTTCCACGAAACTGCGACTGGCGGAAAGCGACGCTTCTCCGCCAAGGATTTTCCCGACCCGACGAGCGGTTTTCCGTGCTGGTGCATTGCGGGGAAAAGCCTATTGGTCGCCGCCAATGACAAGGGCGTCGTTCACCTTTGGGACATAACCAGCGGCGAAGAGCGACATACGCTCCAAACCAAGGGCGTTTTGGTTGGCAACCCCGTCCTTTCCCCCGATGAGCGTTGGCTGGCCACGCTGTCCCGCGACGCCGCGGACAAAGTGACCGTGCAACTGTGGGAGACGCGAACCGGCAAGGTCGGGCACACCCTCGCCGCCGATCAGCAACTTCCAGAGTCCGCCGTTTTCTCTCTGGATGGAAAGTATGTGGCGACCTTCGGACGGCGCACGATCCGCGTTTGGGATGCTGCGACAGGCCAGCCGCTGACGCAGATTCGGCGTTCTCGGCCTCATTGGGCGGCAGGGTGTGCCGTTTCTGCCGACGGGCGATCTCTGTTCTCATGCTGGGACGATAAGCTGCTTGTTTGCGACACCGCCACCGGCCGCGAACTGCACGCGCTGAAACCGGACGATCTCGATCAACCGAATACGCGCCCGAAAGGCGGCGTGGTGATGTACCTATCCCACGACCATCGCAAGGCGATCGTGTTTACGATGGACATGGAGATGACCGGCTGGGACACGCTTACACGAAAACAGCTGTTCCACCGCCGGATAACATCTCTTGCCGATAGCAATTGGGTCGCCGTGTCGGCGAACGCGGACATCCTGGCCTTGCCTCATGCGGAGCGCGGCGACACTCCTCAAGCCAGAAAGGTGGGACTGGGGCCGATGTACTTGGAAAAACTGCAGAGCGGAGAACGCTTGTTGACTTTCCCAGCGCTCAAAGGGCAGACTTGGCCGTTGGCTTTCTCGCCGGATGGACGTTTGTTGATCTCGTACACCGACCGAACGCTGCGCTTTTGGGAAGTGCTGACGGCTCGCGAACTTCTGGCCTTATCGACTGGCGACGGCAACTCCAAGGTGGATTTTTCCCCCGATGGCCGTCTACTCGCCGCGACCGCTCCTTCCGGGGAAATCTTCTTATGGGATCTGAGAAGAGGCAAAGAATTGCGCCGCTTCAAGGGCTTGGAGGCGCAAGTGACATCGTTGGCTTTCTCGCCCGATGGTCGGCGACTCGTCTCTGGCCTGTCCGACTCGACTTTGCTCGTCTGGGATGTCGGCGCGTTCCCAGCCAAGCCCTCCGATAAACGCGGAGCAGAAAGTTTGGCGAAGGCATGGGCGGACCTCGCCGGTGCCGACGCCCCCCGCGCCTTCCAAGCTCGCGGCACGCTGGCGTCCGCGCCGACGGACGCTATTCCCTGGTTAAGGAAGCATCTGCGCCCCGCATCTTCCGCCGACGGGCAACGCCTCTGTCGCTTGCTGATCGACCTGGACAGCGAGCAATTCGCCGTGCGCCAGAAGGCACAGGAAGAGTTGGAAAAGCTCGGCGACTTGGCCGAACCGGCGTTGCGAAAGGCGTTAGAGGATAAACCGACTCTGGAAGCGCGTAAGCGCGTGCAAGCGTTGTTGGAACGCTTGCGAGGGCCGGTAACGAGGCCGGAGGTATTGCAAGCGTTGCGAGCCGTGGCCGTGTTGGAGGACATCGGCACGCCCGAAGCACGGCGGCTGCTGGACGAATTGGCCCAAGGCGCTCCCGAAGCACGGCTGACGCGCGAGGCGAAAGCGTCGCTGGTGCGCCTGCAACGACGCACCGTGGGCAAATGAGATTCCAAAAAGGGTGTATCTCAATGCCGTTTACATTCGGCGCACTGCACGGGACGGGAAGTGAAGAAATTCGCCGGTCACGCGCAGGAGGTGCGGTGCCATAGAGAGGTACAAGCCCTCCAATGTTCGGTAGCGGCGATCGGAGAGCGAAGGGCGGCGGTTTTTGCTTGACACCCGCTCCAGCGTCGATCATGTTCGATAGGTGGCATATGCGGATTCTCTCGTTCGCCCAGTTTGGAGCCTGTCGATGGATGAGCAAAAACCACTTGAAGGTACTCCGGAGCAGCCCCTAACGAGCCGGCAGGCTTACAACCTGGTCGCGGACACTGTCGGTGGTCTCAATGTGCGACCGAAGGATAACCTCTATCAGGGTCTGGTTATCTTGATTTGCCTGTTCCTGGGCGCTGGCATCGGCTTCCTGGCCATGACGGATGGTCCGATGGGAGCCGTTCTCGGAGGGTTCATCGGACTCTTGGTGGGGCTATTCGGCAGCGGCATTTTCCTGATGATCTACAGGGCAGTCGCGCACGCTCGGGGCAAGCACGATTGAGAGTCTAGGACGAACCATCCGCCGTTGTGACTCGAAAGTGTCTTGATGAGCTGTAACTCTATATTCCACGTCTGTTTATAGTAGTTACTCCTCGTGTGTATGAACGAAATGACGAGGAGACGAGCAAAAATGCGGCATTGGTTGGCCGCGACGCGCCAGCGGAGCGCGTTCGGGCGTGCGAACGCGCTCCGCTGGCGCGTCGCGGCTGACCGAGAAAGAAAGAATCGCATGCAACTTTTCACAGGGTTGACTAAGGTCGATTGGAGCGGTCCCGTCACCTTTTCGCCCGATGGGAAGCTCTTCGCCAGTTGTGGAGGTTACGAGGACAATGCCGTTTACGTTTGGCGCACCGCTTCGGGGCAGAAGGTGAAGCGGTTCGCCGGTCACGAGCAGGAGGTGCGCTGCCTCGCTTTCTCCCGCGACGGTCGCATGATTGCCTCCAGTAGTCGGGATACGATCTTGGTATGGGAGGTTCTGGGGCTGCGCTAGGTACAAGTGCGGAGTCTCGGCTCTCCCTTGAGGCATTGCCCTTGACGCACCGAAGGGCGAGGAAATATCCTTCTGCCATATCCTTTCCCGGAGGGACTCAATCATGTGGACGACGTTGTTGGCGACGATGGTGTTCGGGGCGGTGTCCTATCGAGACGGCGCGCCGAAACAGCCGGAACCGAAAATCCTGGCGCGGAGCGTCTGGCCGGTGCGCGAGGACAAGGGAGAACGACTCGTTCTCCACGATGCCCGCGAGTTGGCTATCGCGCTCGGTGTTGCTCCCAAAGACGCGCGCGATCGGCGCATCCAAAGCGATGCGGAATCGGACACGGCCAAGCTCTTCAAGGTCAAAGGCATCGACTGGAACAAGCAAATGGTCGTGGTCGTCACGGTGGGCGTTCGGCGAACCGGAGGATATCGGGTCGAAATCGAATCGTTGACCGTCAAGGACGAGCTGCTAACCGTGAAATGGAAACTTCACGAACCGCGGCCGGGCGACCTCGTGACCCAGGCGCTGACCTACCCCGCGCAGATGGTTTTAGTCGATCGCTTTCAGGGCCGCGTCGCGTTCGATCCCCCGGCCGAGAAAAAGTGAACCGACCCTGGAGCCGTAACCTTAGCTTTAGGCGGAGTTCAGACCCCTCTCCCCCGGCACCGGAGGAGAGGGGCTATTGGGACGGCCTCTAAGCCATCGTCTCGGTATTCGACAAGATCGTATAACCGCGGTGCATCGCGGCTTCGACGTACTCGAACGTCTGCGTCATGACTTCGCCGATTTCCTCCACTCGTTTTGTCACCAAATAAAAGCGGCCTCGCGGCTTCAGCAACGCGCGCCCGCGTTCGATAAACAGCCGGGCGATGGCGCTGTTGGCGTAATAGGGAGGGTTGGCGAGAACGACATCGAAACTCCCTTCTCGGAGTCCTTCGACGCGGCTGGAGGCCACGGTTTCAAACGACAAGACGCCGTTGGCGCGGGCGTTCATCTCGGCGAGGGCGAGGGCGCGGAGGTTGCTATCGAGGAAGGCAATATGGCCCTTGTCTCCCGCGAATTGGGCGGCGAAGATGCCGTTCGCTCCGCAGCCGCAACCGAGGTCCAGCACCCGATCGCCGGGATGAACTACCATCGTCTCGACCAGCGCCCGCGCTCCATTGTCGAAGCGGCCATAGGAAAAGACGCCGGGTCTTGAGACAAAACGATGCGAGGGACCGTCCGCCAGCCGTGCTTGGAAGACGATTTCGTGACGGCGTCGCGGCCGGTCGCCTTCGCGCTGGCTCCACAACACCGATTGGCCGTTCATCAGAGGCGCATGGTAGCGGCCGTAGATTTTCTTGAGCTGTGCGGGAAAGAAAGGCTCGCGCTCAACGGGAGACCAAACGAGCAGCGTGCCGTGCGGGCGGAGGATGTGATACGTCTGCTCGATCGCGTCGATCTTCAATTCGCGTTCCCCGCCGCGCGCCGGCAGATACAAGACGGTCTGAAAATCGTTGGGCAAATCCCACACGTCCGCCTTCGTCGTCACGGTCGCCGCGATCTGCCGCTCGGTCAATTCCTCCTTTAGGCGTTCGGCTTGGTGCAGATCCATCTGATAGCAAGTGGCGTCGATCCCTTTGAGGAAGCTGAGACAGTGGGCCACCTCGGCGGGCGAGCCGAGAACGACGGCCAACGGCGCGCGGGCCTTCTCGCTCACCACGCTGGGGAGCTTGCGCTGGCTCAGGGGAATTTCCTTTTGTCTGCGAGACATCGTGATAGTTCTCTCGTGAAAGCATTCGATTCGTGGGCCGCTCCATCAAGTATACAAGTCCGAGGTGACACCTTGGCAATTCCAACCATCGAGGGAACGCGAGCGAACTTCGTTTGGCTTTCGACGCACCTATCCGTGAGGCGTTTCTCTCGGATTCTCCCCTCTCCCCTGTACTCAGGGGAGAGGGGTTGGGGGTGAGGGGTAAGGGACGAAAGGAGACGCCGAAACCACTCGTTTTCACCAAACCCTCTCCCCTGAGTACAGGGGAGAGGGGAGTAGCGCTGTACTGTTAAGCGTATGAGAGAGTTTTTCAGCAGTCTCCTGAGTACAGAGGAGAGAGAGCCTTTGGGGCGGACGAGGCGGAGAAAAGAAACGGGACAGTTCGTGGATCTAGCTTTTCGCGCGCGGCTTCGCTAAATCCAGAGCATGAACGCGCGCGAGCTAATTCTGCTGAGTCCGTATCGGGTTCCGACGCACAACACCCTCTATCTGGGCGACGAGGAAGCGGCGGCTTTCCTCAACGGCTACACCGCTCTATGGCATCCCGCCGCGCTGATCGGCGCTGCCGGGCCTCCGCGACTCGGCTCGCCCTACGACCACGAACAGCCCACGGCGGGACACCTTTACGCCGTGCCGGACAATCCGCCTTCGGTCTTGTCCGACGATTGGGACGAGCGCGTCCGTGCCGCTGGTGCGCTCGCCTTCCGCGCCACGATGGACCGCGACGAGACGTTGAACAATCTGCGCGAAGCCCTACGATCTTGGAGCGAATGGGGCCAGGCATCGCTTCCTTTGCTCGACTTGGAGCCAGAACGCATCGCGCCGTTTCTCGGCATCGGCTTCGGGCACTTGCATGTCGAGGGGCTGTTCGAGGCGATGGCGCACGAGAACGTGTTGGCGTCGTCGGAGTTTTGGCAGGAAATGACAGCTTCGCTGGCCGCGGCGGATGCCGAGGCGGCGCGCGGGCATTTGCGGAGCGCGGCGGAGAAATTGTTGGCGGCGCGCGAGGTGTTGTATCCCGTAGCGCTGCATCCGATCGATCTGTTCCTTCTCGACGGCGAACGGTTGGGCGAGGGATGGCCGCAAACCTTGGAGCGCGGCTTGCCGTTCAATCTCGTCGCCTGTTCGCAACTACTCGAACGATTGGCACACGAACACTCGCGGCACTGGACGAATCTGCGCGAGCGCGTCGAAAGCGACGGAGCGGAGGTGTGCGGCGGAGCATATCTCGAGCGCGAAGACCCGTTGCTGCCTCTGGAATCGCAGCTATGGAACCTCCTCAAAGGGGTGAAAGTCCACCGCGAATTGCTGGGGCGAGCGGCGCGCGTGTTCGCGCGGCGGCGCTTCGGGTTTCATCCGCAGCTGCCGCTGTTGTTGCAGAATGTGGGGATGAGCCGAGCGCTGCTCGTCGCCTTCGATGAGGGGGTGCTGCCGTCGCATCGTTCGCCCACGATTAGCTGGCCTTCCACGGACGGCAAGTCGGTCGAGGCGTTCGCGCGGACGCCTCATCCCGCCGACAGCGCACAGACGTTTTTCAATTTGACGTACCATCTGCATCAGACCATCGCCCAAGATCAGGCGGCAACGCTGGCCCTGTTGCACCGCGATAAACCGGCCTGTCCGTGGTACGTCGATTGGATCGAGTTGAGTCGGCTTGCTCCGGTGCTGGGCCAATGGACGACGCTGTCGAATTATTTCAACGAGGTCTTGTCCGGCGACTACGCTTCCGCCGGCGAGGCGGACGATTTTCACGGCGACTATCTCGTCGAACGCTGTCCGCTCGAGAACTATGCCGACGATCCGAACGCAGCCGCCCCAGCCGGACTCGGCGGCGAGCAACCCATCGGCGCATTCGCTCGGCACGTTCGCTCCCGTCGCCGACTCGATACCGCGTGGACTCTGGCCGCACTTCAAAGCGGCTTGGACTCGGCGTTCACAAAGGACAATAGCGATCTTTTGACGCACCTGTCTCATCTCGAAGATCGCCTCGAATGCGATACGACATCGCCGGATCGAGAATTGCTCGAAGTCCAGCAACGGCTTGCGGACGCGCTGGCACGGCGTTTGACGGCGCGCGGCCAAGCGAACAACCCAGGATTTCTCGTTCTCAATCCGTGCAGCTTCAAGCGCCGCGTCGCCTTGGATTTGGAGGGAGTGCGTTCGTTGCCGCCGCTGGGAGGTCCGCTCAAGGCGTGCCAACTCGATGGCGAGACGGCACGCGTGGTCGTGGAAGTGCCCGCCCTCGGCTTCGCTTGGATTCCGCGTCAAGGAACGCCGGGAACCACGCCCACGCGGCGGATGAAGTTGGCCGACGAGCGCATCGTTCGCAACGAATTCTTCGAGGCCGAGATCGACGCCCAGACCGGCGGGCTGCGCGCCGTCCGCGACGTGCGCACGCGCGTCAATCGTCTGGGGCAACAATTGGTGTTCAATCCCGGCAGCACCATGCGCGCCGAACGGATTGAGACGATCTCCGAAGGTCCAGCCGTCGGCGAGGTTGTCAGCGAAGGCGTTTTGCTCGACGGCCAAAATCAACCGCTCGCGCGCTTTCGGCAACGATTTCGCGCCTGGCTGGGTCGGCCGATTCTCGATCTGAACGTCGAAATCGTTCCCCATCAACCTCCGGTCGGCTATCCGTGGCACTCCTATTACGCCGCGCGCTTTGCCTGGCGCGACGAGCGCGCCATCCTCCAGCGCGGAGTCAACGGTTCCTCCGCGACGACGACCCACTCGCGCCCGGAGACCCCCGATTATCTGGAGATTCGTCTCGGCCGTCAGAACACCGTGTTGTTCCCCGGCGGTCTACCCTTCCATCAACGCCACGGCGGACGCATGATCGACGTTCTGCTCGTCTGCCCCGGCGAGAAAACGCAGACGTTCGATCTGGCGATTGGACTCGACCGGGAATATCCCATGCAGACGGCGTTGGGACTTGCGACTCCCGCGCCGGTGGCGGCAACGACGCAAGGCCCGCCGCACGTTGGTTCCGAGGGCTGGCTGTTTCATCTCGACGCCCCGAACTTGTTGCTGACCAGCCTGCGCCCGTGGGCGGAGGAAGAGGCGTCGGGCATCGTCGCGCGCCTTCTGGAATGCAGCGGTTTCGGAGCGCAGGCGGAGATGCGCTGCGTTCGCAATCCTCGGCGCGCCCTGCTCGTGGACGCACTCGGTTCGCCGCTGATGGATGCGACCGTGCGAGACGACGCCGTCGCGGTGGAAGTGGCTCGACACGACCTGGCGCAGCTGCGCATCGAGTTTTAGTTCGCCGGTTGTAGCAGCTGTAAAGAGCAATTTTGTTCTCTCTTTCCATTTTTTTCTCAACTTGAATCGAAAGCTCGCAAAGCGCGGACAAAGGCGACAATGCGCTGGAAAGCGCCTCACAAGTGGATTTCTTTTCCCTCTCGGAACAGTTTTCCTTGGCCGCCCAATTGCTCGTGGGGAATAGTTGATTGTCCCGGTTGATGCGGTTCTTGTGGAGAGGACGCCAGCCGGGTTGGATACGAAAAGAGAGGATCCCCTCAATGAAGCGTTTTGTGTATGGGAGCCTTGCGGCTCTGGGTTTGGCGCTGTCGGCTTCGCCGGTTCTGGCGGATGTGGCGTTCGAGTACAGTTGCTCGCGGCACATCGGCTACACGCGCACCTCGAAGAATCGTTGCTTCTCTTTCAACAGCCACGCGAACCCGCTGGGCTGCCCCGGCAGTAGCTGCTCGAGCGCGAGCGGCCCGTCGCTGTGGAACGCGATGCCCGCTTATGCGGCTCCGGTTCACGCCGCTCCGGCTCCGACGTTCCAGGCTCCGGCTCCCGCGCCGGCCAAGCCCGCCGTTCAACAGGCCGGTTACAACTACTACGCCCCGACTTACGCCCCGACCTACGACTACAGCGGCGGCTACAACTACTACATGAACTACGGCTACTACGGCTACGGAGCCGGGTACGCTCAGGCACCGAACTACTGGTATTGAGAGTGTCGGCGTCTTCTCCTGGCCGCTTGTGGCTTAGCGTGCTCCCCACGCGACGCCGCAAGCGGCTTCTTTTCTCCGCGCACATCGTTTGTAGCAAATCGAGCCGATGCGCCGAAAGCGCCCATCGCTTCTGTCGCGCCGCTTCTCCTTGGTGCGTCGGCGCGTTCGGGCAATCTCAAGCCGCCGCGATCCTATTTTTTCTGGACGACCCACCCATCGGCGGGAATGTTTGAGCGTCTGCGTCCGAGGCACTTTCAGGAGGCACGCGCCTCGCCGCCGGTCGGCCGGGGGCTTGCCGCTACACAGGAGGGTCCGTTCGTGAAGAAGATATTCGGAGTGGCGTTATTGATACTGCCGTTCGCCGCCGGTGCCGCCAACGCCCAAGGCTGGCCGTTCAACGTGCAGGCGGGAGGCAGCTTCTACATCAAGGGTGGCCCTGGCCCGAGTTGGCCGCAAGCGGGACCGTGGTATCTCTATTGGCCGCTCGAGGCGCACTTCTGCACGCCCGCGCCGACCGGCTATCCCTATTGGCCGTCGCCGCAGGGAATACCGGCGATGACGTACAACACGGGAGCCTATGCTCCCGCGCCGGTAGCCGCCTATCCGCAAGCCGCGCCGGCCCAGCAACCGACTCCCGCCCCACAACCCAAGCCGCAAACCTCGTCCCCAGCGACGCCGAACCTGCTTTATCCACCTTACTTAAGACCGACGAGTTACAATCCCATCCTCCACGATGGACAAGCGCCGAGCTATTGGTACGATCGATAAGGAATATCGAACACAGTTTGAGCCGCGACCGTTTGCCGAGCGAGAAGACGAACGCTCCCAATCGGTCGCGGCTCGACGGGGATTGTGAGGATTGGGAGATGCCCTCCCTGTTCGTGGTAGGCGGTGGCCTGTTCGGTTCGCTGGCCGCCGCTTACGCGCGCGCCCGAGGCATGGAGTCCATCGTTTTTGATTCGGGTCGAGACGGTGCCGCCTCTCCCGCCGCCGCCGGTCTGTTCAAAGAAAGCTGGGCGGGGCGCAAACTCCTTCCGCACTATCATCGCGCCTTGCCTTTGTTGGAGCAGCTCTATCCCATCCGCGCGCTCTCGTTGGAAAGCGCCGAGGGGAACAGGGAATCCCATTTGTTTGTCCCCCCCTCGTTGATTCTTGAACCGTCACCCAACCGTCAAAGCGTGGAGAAAGTCGGCGACGGCTGGCTCGAAGCAGGCGGCCGGCGCTACGAAGGCTGGATCTATATCGCCGCCGGCGTTTGGTCCCCACAATTCCTGCCCGGCTTGGAGGTAATCGGCAAGGCGGGGGCAGTCTTCGTCTATCCCGGCGAACGGGAGGGTCGAACGCGGCGCTTCGAGGACGGCAGGCAGGCCATCGCTTTCGTCCGCGATCCGGGAACGACATACTTCAGCGACGGCACGGCGGAACGCGATTACACCGAGGAACACGAGCGTCTGTCGTTGCGTCGGGCGGAGAGGATGGGACTGATCGAACCGAGCGTGCGTCTGTGGGGCCGCCGTCCGTATACGAAGGGCGGTCCCTTTTTCGAGAGGATCGCCGGTCGTACCTGGTTGGCCACGGGCGGACGCAAAATGGGAACGATTCTGGGAGCGTCGTTCGCGCGCCGCTTGGTCGAGGAAGAGATCGGCTAATGCGAAGCCGCTATTTGGCGGCATCGAGTTCCTTGACCAGTTCCGCCACGAGTTCGGGTTTGTCTTGCTGGCGCAGATGATCGATGCGCGATTGTGGGACGCCGAGCTTCTGCATGGCTCCGATGGCCTGCGTCCACACGCTCTGTCGTTTCTTGCCCGTACTCAAATACAATTCGCTGACAAGTTCGCCCAAACGCTGCAACTGAAGGATGTCGTTATTGTCGTAGTAGCGCTTGATGACTTTTTGCTGATATGGAGTGAAGTCCGCCATCGATCTCTCCCAAGGGGGGGCCGCGAGGATGATTCTTGTAAGCGTGATGCAATCGGGCGATTCCGTCAAGAGGATTCTTCACTATAAAATCATCATTCGATTCGTTGAGGGAGCCATTGTGCGCGCCGTGTTGCAGCGAGTACGCCGAGCCGCCGTCGTCGTGGACGGTGAAATGGTCGGGCAAATCGAGCGGGGTTTGCTCGTGCTGCTCGGCATCGCACCACAAGACACGACGGCGGAAGTACGATGGCTGGCGGAGAAAACGGCGGGATTACGCATCTTCAACGATGATGCCGGCAAGATGAATCTCAGCGTGGCCGATGTGGGCGGAGCGGTGTTGGTCGTCAGTCAGTTCACGCTGTACGGCGATTGTCGCAAAGGCCGTCGGCCTAGCTTCATCGACGCCGCTCCGCCGAGCGTCGCCGAGCCGTTGTATGAAGCGTTCGTCCATACGCTCCGCTCTCTCGGGCTGCCGGTGCGCACCGGCCGCTTCGGAGCGTCGATGCAGGTGGAACTGGTCAACGATGGGCCGGTGACTTTGATCCTCGATACGAAGGAAGCTTAATCTTCGCGTGACTTTCAGAGCCGGAAGCGTCAGCGACGGCAGTAGAACCGTCGCTGACGCTTCCGGCTCCGAACGGCTCCCTGAGAGATGAAACCGAGAGGGAATCCATGTTCTTCAAACAATTGTTCGCCACGAAATCGCTCGAGATCTTGCAAGCCGAGGTCAAAGGCGAGAATCGATTGCATCGCGTCCTGGGACCGATTTCGTTGACGGCGTTGGGTGTGGGTGCGATCATCGGCGCGGGCATCTTCGTGATGACCGGGCGCGTCGCGGCTCAAGACGCCGGGCCGGCGGTAGTGCTGTCGTTCGTGGTGGCGGGAGTCGGTTGCTTGTTCGCCGCGCTGTGCTATGCCGAGTTCGCGTCGATGGCTCCCGTGGCCGGCAGCGCCTATACCTATGCCTACGCCACGCTCGGCGAACTGCTCGCTTGGATCATCGGTTGGGATCTGATTCTCGAATATGCGATGGCCTGTGCGTGCGTCGCCGCTTCGTGGTCGAAATACCTCAACGAGTTTCTGCTCTTTTTCGGGTTGCATGTCCCCGCCTTTCTGTGTTCCGACCCCTTTTCGACTCCCGGTGCGTGGATTAACTTGCCGGCTTTGCTCATCACCCTGGCGGTGACGGCGATTCTCGTCATCGGCATCCGCGAGAGTGCCACGACCAACGCCGTCCTCGTCGCCGTCAAGGTCGGCGTGGTGCTGTTCGTCCTCGTCGCAGGCATCGGCTACGTCAGTACGCGCAACTGGACCGATGTGCCGGTTGCGGATCGCGTGATGCCGGAAGAGTCGTTGATCCCCTCATTCGCCGAGGAGGTTGTAGCCGCCCAGGCGCAATCCCAGGGTAAAACGGAAGCGGACAAGGCACAAATCGATCGAATTGCCGAGCAAGCATTGGCGACCTACAAACTCTCGCACACCAAAGAGATCGCCGCGAAAATGCTGGCCGAGGGGAAACACTCGGCGGAGATGGCGGAAAAGATGGCTCGAGAGGCCGAGGCAAAGTATACCACAAAACTACCGCAAACCGATGAAGACAAGCGCCTCGTGGAAGGCGTCTTACGCCGGGCGAGGGACAAGGCTCCCGAAAAGGCGACCGAGAAATGGGGGGTTCTCGGCTTGATGGGCCTCAACCGTAAGTTAGAGTCCATCGACGACGCCGTTCGTTCGCCGTTCATGCCCTACGGCTTGGCCGGCATCGTCTTCGGTGCCTCCATCGTCTTCTTCGCCTACATCGGCTTCGATGCCATTTCGACGCAGGCCGAGGAAGCGAAAAAGCCACAGCGCGACGTGCCCATCGCCATCCTCGCCTCGCTGGTGTTGTGTACGCTTCTGTATATCGGTGTCGCCGCCGTCATCACCGGCATGATGCCGTATCC